>JBAWYA010000023.1:0-8882 GCA_037143815.1 bacterium
GTGGCTGATACTCATAGCAGTTGTATATTTTCTTTGGCAGTCTAATTTATTATATGGTTTTATAAGAGCAATTATACCTTTAGTATGTGTTATTTTGCTTGGACGTATTGCTTGGATTTGGTGGATTCATTATATACAACAGGATTTTATTTCTGGCATAGATTTTGTCTTGCTTGAGATTGTACCTCCACGTGATGTTTTGCGAAGTCCAAAAGCTATGGAACTTTTCATTACTAATGCTCTTTATCATTTTAGTAAAAAAGGTGGAAAGGAAGAGTTATGGCAAGGAGCAGTTTGGTTTTGGTTTTCTTTGGAAATTGCTTCTATTGAAGGGCAAGTGCATTTTTATATACGTACACCGACGCGTGTCAGACCTTTGATTGAAACTCAAATGTATGCTCAATATCCTCAAGCACAAATCAAAGTTGTAGAAGATTATACTTTAGCAATTGATGAGATTTCAGAAAAGAGCGCTTGGAATGGTTGGGGATGTGAATTTAAATTGGCAAAACCGGAAGCTTTTCCTTTAAAGACTTATGTTGATTTCGGATTGGACAAAGATCCAAAAGAAGAATTTAAAGTAGATCCTATTTCTCCAGTGGTAGAACTTTTTGGAACAATGCAAAAAGGAGAACAAATGTGGTTGCAGATTGTTATTACACCTTCAAAGAAATCGTATCATACTCATGGCACATGGTTTAAACATCATGATTGGATGACTGAATCAAATCTTGAAATAAAAAGGCTTTTGAAACCTTATACTTCTACTCGTTATTTGGCAGGAAGTGAAGGTACAGATAATAAAACTGCGATGGAGGTGCGTGTTCCAAAATTTTTAGATAAAGTTGTTGATGGAATGGTTGCTAAAACAACCAAGCTTGGTTTTGATGCTGGTGTTAGAGTATATTATGCAGCAAAAAAGGAAGTATTTAATATGAGTAATAGAAGGAATCTTCGTCTTATTTGGCGTCAATATGCAAGACCTGATTGTAATCAGTTAGAACGTCATAATTCAACTCAAGGAGATGCTTATAGTGGAATATTTTCAGCTTCAAAGAAAACCGTTATGCTTTTAGCAGACAGAATGTTGAATGAATTTAGAGAGCGTTCATTTTTTCATGAATCTTTAAGACAAAAGATTATTTCAAAACATAATATTCCGTGGCCTTTTGATTCTATGTTTTTTCCAGTATTTTTTCATCAAGAAATTTTTGTTTTAAATGTAGAAGAAATAGCAACTATGTGGCATTTCCCAGGTCAGATATTGAAAGTTCCTACTTTGGAGCGCATTGAATCAAAAGAAGCTTCTCCACCTACAAATTTGCCAATGTAATTTTATGCATAACAAAAATATTTTTTATACGTTAGGTATAATTATTCTTTTGGTATCTTTTTATTTTTTCTTTTTTAATGCGCCAGCAAATTTTCCTGTTGGGGCAGTGATTCGGATAGATAAAGGTTTGGGTTTACGGAGTATATCTTTAAAATTAAAAAATGAACATATAATACGTTCTCGCACTATATTTGAAGCGTTTGTTGTGATTTTTGGTAGAGAAAAAAATATAATACAAGCTGATTATTATCTCGAAAATAAATTACCTGTCTGGGAGATTGCACGGCGTGTATCAAAAGGCGATAGTCATATGGCGTCTATTTCCGTAACTATTCCAGAAGGGTTTAATGTAACTCAAATTGCTGATGCTGTTGCTTCTAAATTATCTAATTTTAATAAAAATAAATTTCTTTTAGAATCTAAAACGTTAGAGGGTAAACTTTTTCCAGATACTTATTTTTTTATTACTACTGATACAGAAGAAGAGGTTATAAAGTTTATGAACGAAAATTTTGAAAGGAAAATTGCACCTCTTCGGTCTTTAATTATTTCTTCTCATAAAACAGAAAAAGAAATAATAACGATGGCATCTATAATAGAAAGAGAAGCAAAAGGGGAAGTTGATAGGGGATTTATTTCTGGAATTTTATGGAAAAGAATTAGCATAAATATGCCACTTCAAGTCGATGTGGCTCTGGAGACTTATAAAATAAAAGGTTTACCTGAAAATCCTATTGGAAATCCTGGTCTTGCTTCTATAAAATCTGCTATATATCCAAAAAGTTCTCCTTATCTTTTTTATCTTCATGATAAAAATGGAAATATTCATTATGCAAAATCATTCGCCGAACATAGGCAAAATGTGCTAAAGTATCTGAAATAATTTTATGAGCAAAAAGATAGTATTTGTGGGACTTTCGGGGGGCGTCGATTCTGCTGTTTCATCAGCTTTGTTGAAAAAACAAGGCTATGATGTCGTGGGAGTTTTTATTAAAACTTGGCATCCTGATTTTTTATCTTGCAATGAAGAAGAAGAACGACGTGATGCTATGCGCATATCTGCATATTTAGATATTCCATTTTTAACTTTTGATTTTGAAGATGTATATAAAAAAGAAGTTGCAGATTATATGATTAATGAATATAAGATGGGCAGGACACCTAATCCAGATGTTATGTGCAATAAAGAGGTAAAATTTGGTGCATTTTTTAAAAAAGCGATAGAAATGGGAGCAGATTTTGTGGCAACGGGACATTATGCATCAAAGAAAAACTTGAAGAATTTCCCCACCTTCGCCCTCGGAGACAAGAAGACAGGGGACCGACACGGCTCCTTAAATTCTTCAAGTTTTTCTTTGATTAAGGGTGTTGATCCTTTAAAAGATCAAAGTTATTTTCTTTGGACGTTGAAACAAGAACAATTGAAAAAGATTTTATTTCCAATTGGGCATTTAAAAAAGACAGAGGTTCGTAAATTGGCAAAGAAACTTAATCTTCCAGTTGCAGAAAAGCATGATAGTCAAGGTATATGCTTTTTGGGTGATATAGATTTAAAGGAATTTTTGAAATATTATATAAAAGAAAAAAAAGGCAAGGTGGTGCTTGCTCCGAGCGGAGTCGAGGGGAGTGAAAAAGGAGAAATCATAGGTCATCATAATGGGGTAGTGTTTTATACATTAGGAGAAAGACATGGTTTTGTTATTACAAAAAAAAGCCCAAATGACGGAGCATATTATGTAGTTGGTAAAGATATTAAGAAAAATATTTTGTTTGTGGCGCAAGGTGGAAATCTTCTTTCTGAAAGTCCGCGTAAAATTCTGCTGAATTTTCGCTCAAGACTCGGCTCGTCAGCCTCCGTAGCCTTTCATAAAAAAGATTTCCACCTTGCGCTTGAAAATGTGAATTGGATTTCTGAAACTCCCAAACCAGACAAAATTTACACTGCGCAAATTCGCTATCATGGAGAATTTTTGTTTTGCAAAATTAACATGTCAAAGAGACACTTTGACATGAAAAAGGTTGAGGTGATTTTTGATAAGCCTATTTTAGTAGCTTCTGGGCAATCGTGTGTCATTTATGATGCGAACATTTGTCTTGGTGGAGGAGTTGTTGTATGATATCTATATGACTCAATTTTTGATACAATATGGTGATGTTATTTTAAAACTAGTACTAGCAGTTTTTCTTGGAATTTTAATAGGTGGAGAGAGGTTGTTTGTGCATAAGCAGGCTGGTATGAAAACTCATGCTTTGGTGTCTCTTGGTTCAGCAGTTTTTATAATTATTTCTGAAATGATAGCTATTAAATATGTAGGTATTGGTAGTTTTGATCCTTCAAGAATAGCCTCACAGGTGATTATTGGTATTGGATTTTTAGGTGCTGGTTCGATAATACTTCAGGGCTCACGTCTTTTGGGTTTAACTACTGCTGGTGGACTTTGGGTTACAGCTGGTATTGGTATGGCTGCCGGATTTGGATTTTTTGGTTTGGCTGTGATTACTACAATTCTTGTACTTATTGTGTTGATTACAGTAAATATATTAGAGAAACCTATAAGAAAAATATCTGACAGCATAGATAAAATAGATATTAATTAATACATATATATGCAGTCAGATGAGATAAGATCAAGATTTTTAAAATTTTTTGAAAAAAGGGGACATAAAATAATTCCTTCGTCTTCACTTATTCCAGAAAATGATCCCTCGGTGCTTTTTACGACCGCTGGAATGCAACAATTTAAACCATATTATACAAATCCAAAAGATGCTGATAAAGATTTTGGTAGTAGAAATATTACTACTGTGCAGAAATGTATTCGTACAGGCGATATCGATGAAGTGGGTGATGCCACACATCTGACATTTTTTGAAATGTTGGGTAATTTTTCTTTTGGTGGGTATGGTAGAAAAGACGCTATTACTTATGCTTTCGATTTTATTGTAAAAGAGTTGGGATTAGAAATTTCTTATGTAACCTTTTATAAAGGAGAAGGTGTAGTTCCTAGAGATGAAGAGTCAAGAAAAATTTGGGTATCGCTCGGAGTAAAAGATGTTCGTGAAGACGGCAGTGATGTTTTCTGGGGACCAACTGGTGATTCAGGACCGTGTGGGCCGGCAACTGAAATTTATTGCAAGAATGCAGACGGAAAAGATGTGGAAATATGGAATATTGTTTTTAATGAGTATTTTTGTGATGGATCTCGTGAGAAATTAAATGAAAATAAAGCTCAATTAAAAAAACTAGATATTATGGGGATTGATACAGGTATGGGCTTGGAAAGACTTGTAGCTACAGTGCAAAATAAAAAGAGTGTATATGATACGGATTTGTTTAATAATGAGAATACAAAAGCAGAACGTATTATTGCGGATCATATTAGAGCATCTGTTTTTATGATTGGGGCTGGTGTTGTTCCCTCAAAAGATAAACAAGGCTACATTATTCGTCGTCTTTTACGTAGAGTAGTGCGCTATGTTGATATCCTTGGTATGGAACAGGGGGTATTGCTGTTGGTTGTAGATAAAATTATTGAAAAATATAAATTAATATATAATGAGCTTTTAATAAAAAAAGGTGATATATCTATGTCAATTATTGAAGAGGAAATACAATTCAGAAAGACATTGAAAAATGGTCTAAAAGAATTTGAAAAAGGAGTTGACCCGTTTATTTTATTTACTACTTTTGGTTTTCCTATAGAGTTAACTCTTGAACTTGCAAAGGAAAAAGGAAGGAAGATAGATCTTACAGATTTTAATAAGAAAATGGCTGATCATCAAAAACTTTCTCAGACTGCTTCTGTGGGTATGTTTAAGGGAGGTCTTGTAAATCATAATGAGAAAACTATAAAATTTCACACAGCACACCATCTCTTGCTTGCCGGATTGAAGGCCATAGTTGATAAAAATATAAAACAACGGGGAAGTAATATCACCGAAGAGCGTTTACGTTTGGATTTCCTTTGTGATCACAAATTAACAGAAGAAGAAAAGAAAAAAGTAGAAGATTGGGTTAATGATAAGATTAAATTAGGGTTAAATGTCGTTCGTCGAGAAATGCCTTTGGCTGATGCTGAAAAGATTGGGGCTGAGATGGAATTTGGTGCAAAATACCCTGATATTGTGTCTATTTATTTTATTGGTCCTGTCGATTCTAAGTATGATGCTATTAGTAAAGAATTCTGTGGTGGTCCACATGTTACAAATACAAAAGAATTAGGGCAATTTAAAATTCAAAAGGAAGAAGCTGTAGCTCAAGGTGTTAGACGTATTAAAGCTGTACTTTTGTAATAGTATTTACAGATTTATTTTGTTATAATAGGCTAATGGGAATCTTTTTTAGCAACAATGATAAAGGTAAACTTGTTTTGGTTTTTCATGTTGGATCTTCTTCTGTAAATGGGGCTCTTTTTTTTGCACGAAAAGATGGAATTCCAAAAATAATTTTTTCTGTTAACGAGCCTATAGCATTAGAAGAAAATATTAGTGCTGATAGATTGTTGTTTTTAACCATAAAAACTTTAGAAATTGTTGCCAGTAAAATTCATAAGGCAGGTGTCGGTGCTCCAAAAGAAATTTTCTGCGTTCTCTCATCACTTTGGTATATATCTCAAAATAGAATTATTAAATTTAAAAAAAATACACCTTTTTTATTTACATCTAAATTCGCTTCTGATTTAATTAAAAAGGAGACGACTTTATTTGAAGAAGATCATGCAGTAAAATATTTACATGCTGGTGTTCCACCTCGATTGATTGAAATAAAAAGTACTAAAATGATGATAAACGGTTATGAAACACCTACTCCGTTGAATCAAAAAGGGACAGATCTTGAAATGACTATTTTTATTTCAATGAGTAGTGAGCAAATCTTAGGTAAGATTGAGGATACGATAAGAAAACATTTTTCTTTTAAAGAAATCAAATTTTCTTCTTTTACTTTTTCTTCTTTTGCTGTGGTTCGTGATATATATACACATAATGAAGATTTTCTTTTGACAGATATAGATGGGGAAGTTACTGATATTTGCATGATAAAGAAAAATATGTTACGTGAATTGATATCTTTTCCTTTGGGTGTCAATTTTATGATACGTGATATTGCGTCAGAGTTTCGTTACTCATTAAGTGAGGCTAAATCTATAATTTCTCTTTTGAAGGATGGGCATGCTACGGTTTCTGTATCAAAAGGTCTAGTTCCTATAATGAAGAAATTGAAAATGGAATGGCTTTCTAAATTTCAAGAATCTTTAGCTAATATCTCGAATGATATTTCTGTTCCTGGGACTATTTATTTAGTTGTAGATAAAGAAATGTCGGGTTTCTTTTCTGATATAATTAAAACTGAACAGTTTAGTCAATATACTTTAACTGATTCACAGTTTAAGGTTACTTTTCTAGACGCAGAAGTTTTTCATGGCATGGTGTCTTTTGAAGATAACGTAAATCGTGATCCATTTTTAATTATTAATTCTATTTATATTAATAGATTTTTAATAAACAACGTTCATCCTAATAAACAAGTTGAATTAAAGCAAGTTTAACATTATGTCAAAAAAATTATTACAAGATATGGCGAGAATAAAACACCCCAATAGTGAGATTTCCACATCTCAAAAAAGGGCAGTTCGTTTTAATTCACAGCACATAGATAAATCTATTGGTGTATCTGGTGGACATCGATATACACTTTGGTTCGTGGCTTTTGTATCGATCATTTTTTTTGTTTTTAGTATTTCGTTTTTATTTTTACAGGCGACAATTACAATAAATCCTAAAGTAAAAGATTTAGTTCTGGACCAAAATTTATCTGCTAGTTTGGGTGGTGGTACGGATGCTTTAGCTTTTGATTCAGTAATTATTTCTGGAGAAGAAAACAAAACGGTGCAAGTCACTACTCAAAAAGATGTTTCAGTGAAAGCAGAAGGTGTTGTCTTAATTTATAATTCTTTTAGTTCGGCTTCTCAGGTATTATCCATAGATACTAGACTTCTTGGTTCTAATGGAAAAATTTATAAAACACGAAAACAAATAGTTGTACCGGGGATGAAAGTTGATATTCCAGGATCAATAGAGGCAGATATATATGCAGATTTGGCGGGGGAAGAATACAATAGTGATCCTCTTGATTTTACAATTTTTGGTTTTAAGGGAACATCTAAGTATTCTAAGTTTTATGCTAGATCTAAGGCTGCTATTTCTGGTGGTTTTAAAGGTAAAGGGTATGCTATTTCTAATATAGAAAAGTTGACTGCTCTTAATGATTTAAGAACAATTCTGCAAGCGAAGCTTTTTAAACAAGCAATGGGTCAGATTCCAGCTGGATTTATTTTATTTAAAGATGCCACCTTCTTAGACACAGAAGACAATAGCACAAGTCTTGTTTATTCCAAGAGTAATATGTTGCCTATGAAAATCAAAGGTACTTTTTATGGTCTTTTATTTAATGAAAATAAGTTAACGCAGAAAATTATAGAAAGTAACATAAATGGTTATGATGGTAGTGATGTGTATTTACAAAATATTAAAGATTTAACTTTCTCCCTTTTAAATAAAGACAGTGTTTTATTGAAGGGTGTAAAAAATATAAATTTTAATTTGAAAGGTAATACAAAGATAGTTTGGAAATTGGATGAAAACAAGCTCGTAGCTGATCTCTTGGGGAAATCAAAGAAAGATTTTAATCAAACATTATTACAATATCCAAACGTCAACTCTGCTGAATTGGTTTTGAGTCCATTTTGGAGAACATCTTTACCTAGTAAAACAAAAGATATAAAAGTGATTGTAAATTATCCGAAATAGAAAATTACATATAGATATCAGTGAGGAAAAAATGCTCGAAGCTTTTGAGATATAGAGCCGAGATAATTAGAAATACAAAAAAATCTTGATTTTTATTTATGGAATATGATGATATACTTTAATATATGAAAAAGATAGTCAAAAAAATAACTGAAAAATATGTGACAATGTCTGTATTTGAAAAGGCGATGGCTTCTATCGCTAGGTCTTTTTCTAAGATGGATGAGAGATTTGATCAACAAGATAAAGCTTTTGAATTATTATTGAAGCAAATGCAAACATTTACTCTAGAATCTAGAGAGCACAGACAAAGTATGTCTAGTTTGATGCGAGCGGACATAAGTCAAGAAAAAACTATTGAGGATTTACAAACTCGCGTTGAGCGTCTTGAAATGCAAATTAAATAATGCTATAATCATCTTCTATAAATGAGTGATCTAAAAAATGATAAATTATTGATTGTAAGGGGGGTTGTCAGTGAAGCTTTACCTTCTACTCTGTTTAGAGTTCAGATTGAGGATAAAAGTATTGACGCGATAGATGGAAAAAAAGAAATTCTGGCATATCTTTCGGGCAAAATGCGTATGCATAGAATTAAAGTTTTAATTGGAGATTCGGTCGAAGTTGTACTTGATCCTTATGGTGGAAAAGGGAGAATAATAAAAAGGTTATAATATAGTTGTATTTTTTATAGGAATAGTGTATGATATTAGTCAAGGTTTTTAAAGAGTAATAAGGTTAA
>JBAWYA010000024.1:0-8696 GCA_037143815.1 bacterium
CATATAATTTATAAATTAATTAATAATAAAATTATTACAAATTCTAAACATTATATACACTTTCATACTTAACCAACAAAGAGTTAAGTTTATCTTTCGTTTTATTTAAAATACCCTCTTTGACAGCTCGAAATTTTATCAAATATTCTTCCTCACTTATTTCATTTAGATTAAACTTTTTATCAAGATCTGATGTCTCATTTTTTAGCTCTTGTTTAGATACAAGAATGATTCCATTTATGTTGCGCCTCAAACCAACAAGATCGTCCTCTTTATTTTCTACTTGTTTAACATACTCGTTTATTAAATTTTGTAATTCTGTATCTATTTCCATATTGTTATAATGCGAATAATCTTCTAACACCTATTTTGGCTCCTTTTGCACCAAGATGAACAGCACTTGCTGTCACTTTAAGTGCATTATGCGCTATGCCATCTTTACCAATAAAAAGTTCCAAATTATCTTTAAGATAGCTCTTACCAGAATACTTTTTATCATGAAAAAGTTTTAATTGATTTACAAATAAGTTATAAGGAGTCTTAAGAACAAGACCAACCCCAGCATTCCACGTATTACCACCAAAACTTTCTAAAACCTTCACAAATTCAGCATTCTCTTTTGCCATTTCTGCTCTAAAGGCAGGACTGTGTGCTCTTGCTTCACGCGCTTTTAGGGCATTTTCAGCTGTATTTTTCATCGCAGTACCTATATTTTTTAATGCATCCATTGGCTTCATATTTGTATAATATACACCCTAGACATGTATTGTAAAGAAAACTTACTCCATAGACTTATACCTTCCCATAATTTAAGCTTCTACTTCTTCTCTATCTCTACCAAATTTTACATACGAAAGCTCTTTCAAATTATCCACAATATCAGGATTGCCTTTTTCTGGCGCCAAGGTTCTCAAGTTAAAAGGTTTTACAGGCTGACCATTCACCAACATATTCATATAAGCATTGTAATTATCAAGTTTGGTAATATCTTGTGCAGTGAATTGAGGTTTGAATTTTGGCTCCAAAAATGTAGCATCTTCAGTACCCACACGAAAGACTGCCATCGAGCCAACGTTACCAAAAACAGCATTTTTTATTTTATCTTCCAATTGAGAAATATATTGATGAGCAATGTTTAAAGAAAGTCTGTATTTTCTAGCTTCAGATAAAATAGAAGCAATAGAATCCGTCGTAACGTTTTGGAATTCATCAATATAAAGATAAAAATCATTCATGGGTTTGCCAAACATGTCCACGCGAGAAAGTGCAGCCATTTGAATTTTACCCACCAAAACAAGTCCTATTAAATTCGCATTTATATCACCCAACCTACCTTTGGAAAGGTTAACTAAAAGAATTTTTTTCTCATCCATAATCTTTCTAAAATTAAAAACTGAATTTTGTTGGAGCACTACAGGACGCATGATGTCATTGCTGATAAAGTTATCAAATTTAGAAGAAATATAAGGCACAAAGTTTGCTAAAGATTGATCTCCCGTAGTCTGTTCAGCCGAAGTCCAGAATTGTTTAATGATAGGATTCTTGCACTTGGCAAGTTTCATATCACGAAATTCTTTATCCCCCAAAACTCTAGTAATCTCAAGTAATGTCGAACCAGACTCTGGATCTTCCATTACCAAAAATGCGCTATTCCTAAAATATTGTTCAAACATCGCTCCACCACCCACTTTCATATCAAAAAGTTTATTAAAGATTCCCATCATTTCATTTACCACAAAAGTTTTCTGCTCTGGATATTTTGGATCATATTCAAGCATATTGAGCCCCATTGGTCGCGCTGTGTAAGCTGGATCAAAATAAATAACATCGTCAATGCGTTCTTTGGGAATTCGAGAAAGAATAGTCTGAATATCTGTGCCGTGTGGGTCTATATAACAACACCCATCACCATTCTTTATGTCCTGTGTGATCATATTGAGCATTATATTTGTCTTACCGGTACCAGTCTGACCTATTACATAAAAATGACGCATTCTGTCTTCTTTGGCTAAATGAACTTCAGTATCTTTACCTCTATAGCTATTTATTCCCAAAACCACACCTTCTTGTTTTAATTCCAAAGGAGCTGGAGCGATACCAGCCTTTGCTTCTTTTAATTGAGGTTGACTTCCTATGCCCACTGGAAAATGAAACACAGAAGCAAGCTCTTTTAGATTGAGCGGTAGAATCTTATCAGTCGCAAAAGAACGATAAGAGAAATCATGAAAAAGTTGTTTCAAATCACTGCCATGAACTTCTTCAAAAATAAAAGAATTGCTAGCTGCTTCAGAAAACTGATTAAAGGATGATTCTATTTCTTGCAAGATAGCTTCGGCGCGTTCTTTTGTCTCACCAGATGCAATGACGCGAATATTGGCTTTCATTATCGAACTCTTTATTTTTTCTCCTATTTTTTCAACTGCCCCCTCATCGACAGCACGCCTGCCTTTCATGTACTTTTCTTTATTTTCATTTTCTGTCTTTTCTTTGTATCCAAATAATAAATTCTTACCTACTTTCAAAAAAGCTTTGTTAAACTTATAAAAATTATCAGCCGCATGTTTAACAGATATACCATCCTTAACATCATCCAATATCATATGAAATTCATTGATAAATTTATCCCCAGCAGGTGCAACTATGAGCTGAATCGCTGCACCCTCACCCTTTGATTTTAGCTTAGAAAAAACATTCAATATCATATTCATCGGATCATGCTCTATCTTGTCATAAGTCTTTATTGGTAAAACGCCACGCTCAGAAAGACTTGCATAAGCTCCGACAGATCCACCATTAAAATTAAAAATATTATAATCATCCATAACTTCGTGAATCTTTGCATTATGATAAAATGCCAAAACTTGTTTTTCAAAAAGAGAAAGCTGTTTGTTTGGAATTCCAGCATACACCACAACTTCATCACTCTCATTGCCGAGGGCTACTTCGAGCGTAAAATAAATTTCCTTTTCATTTTTTTTATCAACTGAAATAGACTGCATACCAGCATAAAACTGCTCCATCGCCCCGATGAATTCTTTAAAACCTTTTGACTTATCCCCTTCATCTGTGGGTGGCGGAAGAGTTATTTCAAAAAGCGTCATATTGAGAGATTTATACAAAGGCGTGCCTTCTTTTATGTCAGACAACGTTACTTGTCCGGTTTTTAAATATTGGATAAGAATACGATGAAAATCATCTTCAACGTGTGGATTGCCCATAGCTTCAGTTACGGAAATCGCATTTCGTATACCCTTTGTGATGACAATACCCAAAAGCTCCTCCATCACGCTGTCGTGAGATTCAGGACGAAGAGCTAGCACTATCCCCTGCGTTTCTTTTTCATTTATGATGTGACTATCATGCACCAACTCTTCCGCAGGAATTTCTTTGTAAGCTCCTATCACTTCCCTAGTTGCATTATCTTTAGCATTTTCAAAATGACCTATCTGAATTAATTCCTCTTCTCGTTTAGCAACATGAGCGCGCAAATAGTCGAGCTCTTCCTGAGGAGTCGTAAACTTTGGCATTTCCTTAAAAAAGGATTTTTCCATAGACTAATTGTATCACCAAACGAGGAGCAAAAACAAATTTAGGGAAAAATACTTTTTGTAATGGTCTGGTTGAGCCCGTAGGGCGACCCGAGAACCTTACAAAAAGTATTTTTTCCTAAATTTTAATTATTGAGTCAACTTATCTTTAAGATTTTTTATCTTTATTTGATCTTCAAGATTCTTTTTAGCTTTATCTATTTTACCCATAGCTTCTAGCCCTTCTTTCTGCATTTCTGCTATTTCTTTCATACCTTTCGTCTTATCCATCAAAGCTTCCTCAAAGAAAGCAAAAGTTAATTTCTCTTGCATCTCTTCTGGAAACTTCTGCAAATTATCAACTAAAAACTTACGTGCGCCAGCCTCGTCATCCTTTTCAACAAAGACCATAAACTGATTATATAAGTCTAAAAAATTATCATTCATAAAATTATTTTAATTTACTTTTCTTAGCATCAATAAGACCTTCAATAAAATCCTCAAAAACAGTAGCCCAAAATCCTTTTCCTTGATTTGCTCTCTTGTATTCAGCTTTCTGCTCTTGTATAAAAGTATCTTTGATAGCTTCTTGCTCAAGAACACTTTTCGACGCATACCTTTCTCGTTTCTTGCGAGCTTCCCATCCGTTATTTAATTCAGTCTCATTAAGAGTTTGACCCTTTGCTTCTTTCCATCCCATACGCCCATCCTCCTCGGCCTTTTCTCCAATCAACTCTCTAGACAAGGCATGTCTCATAGATTCATTTTGGGTAAGACTAGAAAATAGCGCATCAGCAATTTCACGTTGTAAACCATCTAATTTTTTAATAGAGCCATTAATAGCTTTTTCGCTATCTTTTAAGCCACTAAGAATATCTAAAGTATTATCCTTAGCTTTTAAACCAAAAGTAATAGCATGAATAACTTTTTTAAATCTGCCATTTTTACTCTTTGCCAGCTTCAACATTGCCAAATTTCTTTCTGACTTATTTTCTATAGCAAGAATTTTTAAATATTCTTCTTCATCAATTTTATTTTTACTGCAGAATTCTTCAATTTTCTTTTCATTTTCTTGGTATTTTCCACTCTGATATTTTTCTGAACCTTCCATCGCAGAAACAATCTCGTCAAACCTAGCCCTGTCACTAACAAACAACAACTCCAACTGGCTTTCTATCGCTTTTATTACTTTTTCAGGAGTGGAACTATCAACTATTTGCTTAAAATCTGGATGATAACGTGTTAGATTATTTATACTTTCTTCAGTCAATAAACCCCTTACCCTTTCTGATTCAACTTCCATTCCAGTAAAAGCTTCCCTGTATTTATTAATATCAGCAAGGTCATTCGCATCAAGTTTTCCTTCGCGCAATCTTTTTGCTAAATCTAGCTTTCCAGCCTGTTTAAGCATTTCACCAAAAAGTACAGACTTCTTCTTGTCCTTCATAATTTCTGGCATACTGCTACCAGCAGGAGAAACTTGCTCAGCCTTATCTAATTTTTCTTCTTTATTTTTTCTAACCTTGTCTAATATTCCCATATATTTATTATATCATTATTTATAAAATATACTACTTTTCATATTATATAACTTTCTATCTTTTTGTCAATACCTCCGCTCCACCTTCAGTAATAAGTATTGTATGCTCAAAATGCGCGCTTCTTTTGCCATCAGCCGTGCGGAAAGTCCAATCGTCATCATCTATTGTCACATCCTTTGTGCCATTATTTATCATAGGCTCTAAGGCTATGACCATACCCGGAACTAATTTTTCTCCTTTTCCCTTTTTACCAAAATTTGGAATATATGGATCTTCATGAACAGCACGACCAACACCGTGCCCAGCGAGAACTTCCACTATGCCATACGTGCCACCTTTTTGAGCTCGTACAAAGCTTTCTATGGCATAACCGATATCCCCCACTGTATAACCAGCGCAAGCAGAGTTGATGCCCACCTGCAAAGCTTGCTCAGTCACATCCATAAGCTTCTGGCTGGCTGGACTTATTTTGCCCACAGGAACAGTGATGGCCATATCCGTAAAAAGATCTTCATGTTTAAGACCTAGATCAAGGGAAACAATATCACCTTCTTTAAGAATTCTTTCATAACTTGGAATACCATGAACAACTTCATCATTTACAGAAACACAAAGGCTCGCAGGAAATGCAGTCGTAGCACCAGCTGGACGATAATTCAAAAAAGCCGGCTCATCACCCATATCTTTAATTAATTTAAAAGCATAAGTATCTAAATCTTTCGTGGAAATACCCGGAGCAACTTTATCTTTCAAAGCATAAAGCACCGAAGCCAAACGCTTACCCCCTTCACGCAATATTTCTATTTCTTTTTGTGTTTTTATTATTATTGTCATAATGTGTTTTTTCCTCCTCTCCTTTCAGGAGAGGATTGAGGTGAGGTGAATTAATTAAAAACCTCACCCTAGCCCTCTCCTGAAAGGAGAGGGCGCAATCAAGAAATTATCGTTCCTATAAATTTTTCACCATTCAAATATTTTGCTAAATTATCAATCGGCTTACCGTTCATTATTGCAACTTGCATACCCTCTTCTTGCGCCATTTTTGAAGCCATCGGATCAAATGGAGAATTAAGTCCGGGATTCCATTCTTTTGGTATGAGACTTCTATAATCTACCCAAGAAATATTTTCAATCTTTTTAGCATTTACATTTTTCTTTGGATCAGAATCATACACATAGTCAGTATTTGATAAATTAATTATCTTTTTTGCTCCTACGGTCTTTGCCGCTAAAACTGCATCATAATCTGTACTATGTCCAGGCTCATGAGCAGAACCTACAGTAACAGGTTTTTCAAGGCTAAAATCCCCAGCTAAATTAGAAATCACTTTATCAAAAGCATATTCTCCAAAAACAACACGTAACAATTCAGCATTTAATTTTAAAGAAGCAATACCTATCCAATCCAAGTCTTCGTGTGATGGACTAGATAAATCTTTAGCCACATCTTGATATCGGCGACAAATCTTTCCACCACCAGTTATAATCACAAACTTTTTACCTTGTCTTACATGCTCAAGAATCAAAGCCTTGAAACTTTTCAAAAAATCAATATCTATCTGATCGGGAATTATTAATGACCCGCCAAGTGAAATTATTATTGTTTCTTCCATATAATTATTATTGATTAGCCTTTCCGCCCAAGGCGGATCCACCTAGGGCGGAAATAATATCTTTATGCACATTTTCGACTGTTTGTTCACCATTGATAGTATAAATCGTATAATCTTTCTTATCTTTAAAATAATTCATAGATGGAACTACATTATTCTCATATTCATCAAATCTCTTTGCAAGTCCTTCTTTTGTGTCATCATGACGACCACGCAATAGATTACGCTTCATAGCCTCTTCTTTGCCAACTTCAATATAAATAATCTTTATGTCTTCCCTCTTGTAAAATTTCATCATATCTTCAAATGCTTGTGACTGGGCTATCGTGCGAGGATAACCATCAGCAAAAAGATTTTTCTCTGGTGACAAAGAAGATATTAAAATATTTGTAAAAATCGTATTAGTTAAAAAATTTGGTTGTAACTCTCCACGAGTGATTGAATCCTTCACAAGACTACCTGTAAAGCTTCCACTTCCTATAAGTTTGCGGTATTCATCACCTGTAGAAGTATAGACAGCTTCGCGTCCATTTTTCTTCTTTAGGAGGTCCATCAAAAGTTTGACCTGTGTTCCCTTTCCAGAGCCTACTTGTCCAAAAAATACGAATGTTTGTATTTGTTCCATAAGATAAGAATACAGAATTTTATGCTCAAAATCAAGAACCTCACCCGCCTTCAGCACCCTCTCCTTATCAAGGAGAGGGTTGGGGTAAGATGAATTTAATTCATAATTATGCTTTAATTAAAAGCATGAAGAAAGAAATAATCACAATAGCTGGAGCTAATGGTGGAGGAAAATCCAGCACTGCTAAAAAAGTTGCCGAACAATTAAATTTTAAGCATTTTTCTTCTGGAGATTTTATGCGTCAAATTGCCAAAGAAAATAACATAACCCTAGAAGAACTTGGAAAAATTGCAGAAAAAGAAGATTGGGTTGATAAAAAAATAGATGATTATGTAAAACAAGTAGGTTCAGAAAAAAAAGCAATCATAGACTCCAGACTAGCTTTTCATTTTATACCAGAATCTTTTAAAATATATAATCTCATATCAGCGACAATTTATACTCGCATCCTGATGCGATGTTTGATGTTTCGGGCTCAGACCCTCAGACTCAGGCTTATGCAAACAAACAGAAAGCTATGCTTGTTAACACTTTTGAGCAGATGAAACTTGAGGACGAGTTGGAAAAAGTTGTTGACGGGATTGTCGAGGCTGGTGAAAGCACTTTGTTTGTCGGTTGGGAAACGAAGATTAAATCCGTCAGACGGGCTCAAAGTATAGAGGAACAGTTGATTGCTCCGACTTCAGACGGTTTTGTTGTTGAGAGTCGGATTGTTTATGATAATCCGAAGGTTAAACATATTAAGCCCGAGGATTTTGTGTTTGATAAGGAACGGCGTGATTCTTGGGATAATTGCCCTAAGGTTTACAGAACGTACTGTGGTATCGAGGAATTGAAATCCAATCAGGCGAATAATCTTTTGAGCAAGGAAAAAATAGAAAAATTGAAGGGAGTGATGGCAAATAAATTCAGAAAAGACTCCGATAGAGCCTTTGATGGTAAGCGGGTTGAGGTTTTGGAATATTGGGGAGATATTGAGTTAAGTGACGGGGAAATTCTCAAAAACTGGTTAATTGTTGTTGCGGGTCGTTGTGAAATAATCCGTTTCGAGGCAAATCCGTTTATTCTTAATCCGTTTATCCATGCAAATATTATCGAAAGCCCGAAAAACGGTCGTGGAATTTCGCCGTTGAGGGTGGCTTTGGTTTTAAATAATATATCTTCAACGATTTTGAACAAACAAATCGACGCACTTGCTTTGATGATGAACCCGCCTTATTTGGCTCCAAAAGGCTGTTTTAAGGGCGAGCAAATTGTTAAACCGGGGAAGATTATTGAATATGATGCGGCACTTATGCCGACAGCGCCTACGGCGCTGAGTTTCGACAAGGCTATGCAGGGCTGGGATTTTCTGACTTATTTTAAATCAACTATTGAGAGTGCGACTGGG
>JBAWYA010000025.1:0-8624 GCA_037143815.1 bacterium
TGTTATTCATGACTGGAATTATTTATTAAGTACTTTAGGATTATTGCGTTATACAGATACGATTGCTTCTATGATATATGTAATAGGTTTGGTGACTATAATTGTTGGTACTGTTCTTTCTTTGTATTATTTATCAGTTTTTAATAATAGGATAATAATTAATGAATAATCAAATATTTTTTTTCTTTTACAATTTAGCGCATCAGTCAGATTTCCTTGATAAGCTGATTATTTTTCTTGCTGTTTATTTTCCATTTGTAGTTGTTTTTATGGCCGGAATTTTCTTGTTGATGCATCATGAAGTTTTTAAGGCTAAAAGCGTACTTCAAATTTTATTACAAAAAAAGAAAGAAATACTTTTTGTATTTTTTTCTGGTTTTGTAGCCTATCTTTTAGCGACGATTTTAAAACTCATATTTCACACCTCAAGGCCATTTTTAGCATTACCTGATGTTCATGCTCTTTTTTCTGAAACTGGTTTTGCTTTTCCATCTGGACACGCTGCTTTTTTCAGCGCTCTTGGCATAGCTTTATTTTTTACTCACAAAAAAGCTGGTTATGTTTTTATATCTTTTGCTTTATTGATTGGCTTGGCTCGTATAATAGCAGGAGTGCATTTTCCAATTGATATCTTAGGTGGATTTATTCTTGGAACTCTAGTTGCTTATTTTGTAAATAAAATTAGCTAGGTCTTGCCTAGCTATGAGAATAATATATAATTAAAATATGTCTATTCGTAAAGTATCATTTGCATCAAACGAATATTATCATATTTACAATCGTGGAAATAGTAAACAAAAAATTTTTAATGATAAAAGTGACTATGAACGCTTTATTAGATTATTATATGTATGTAATAATCAAGAAAATTTTAAGATTTTTAATATACCAAAAGGTCAAGAGTTGTTTAATATTGAAAGAGGGAAAACGTTGGTAAGTATAGGTGCGTATACTCTTATGCCGAATCATTTTCATATATTACTCACGCAAGAGGATAGTGGTGATATAAGTAAATTTATGCAAAAAGTCTCAACTGCATATGTTATGTATTTTAATAAAAAATATCAAAGAACAGGCGGACTTTTTGAAGGAAAATTTAAATCACAGTATGCAGGAAATGATCGATATTTAAAATATCTTTTCTCATATATTCATTTAAATTCCTTAAAGTTAATATATAAAAATTGGAAAGAAGATGGTATTTATAATAAAAAAAGATCATTAGAATATTTACTGAATTATAAATATTCTAGCTATATTGATTATATAGAGTCTGAGAGAGTGAGAGTGCAAAAGAAAATCTTAAATATAGAAACTTTCCCTAAATATTTTCCAACCCAAGAATCTTTTATTAAAGAGGTATTTGATTGGCTTGATTATAACGATCCTAGCTAGGCAAGACCTAGCTGTGCTAGCTATAATTTTAAATTGTACAAAAATTGTAATTTATAAAAAATGGACTATTCCCAATTTGACTTATCAAGGCACCATCACTACAAAGATTTTTGTTAAATTTCTCACCATTTAAATATTCGTTGAATATTTTAAAATCAACAGTGATCAGTTTGCCATTATTTTTTATTTTATATATATGTTTTCCATAACAATTATTTGAATTTTCTGCGTATACAATATTCTTATTCCTAAGTTCATCTATCATATTGCTATCATTTGTAAATTGACTTCCTTGATAGTTTTCAATTTTATCTTTATAAGCATTTAAATCTGATTTTAAAACATAGTATTTAGTTCCTTGACTATCAAGAGCACAACCCCAATTATTTTTTTTATACGAATAGTAAACGCTTCCTCCAATTACTAACACCGCAATTATGGTTAAAAGTGGAATCATAAAACCTTTTTGTAAATTTTTCATATATAGGGATAATATTAACACAATTTTAGGTTTTAGGAAATCTAGCTAGGCAAGACCTAGCTATTATTGTGGGGTTGCATTTTCATTGAAAAATGTATAGTATATCTATATCTTTATGACCCCGAATAGAACAAGTTCTGTACGGGGCAGGGAAAACAATGAAAAAAAGAATTATATTAGCTTTAATAATTTTAGTTTTAGGCGCAGGGGTGGCTTTTTTTGTTTACAAAACAGAACCTAAATTAAACAAAGGTTTTGATACACAGAGCGCTTTTTTAAAGAAATTTCCTTTTCGTTTAGGATTAGACCTTTCTGGTGGAAGTCACCTTATATACAAAGCTGATGTTAGCGCTGTTCCTTCTAGTGAAGTTGGAAGTTCTATGGAAGCGCTTCGTGATGTTATAGAACGCAGAATAAATCTTTTTGGTGTTTCCGAACCAATAGTGCAAGTACAGCACGGTGGTTTTGTTTCTGGTGGGGGAGAACAATTAATCGTAGATCTTCCAGGTATAACTGATGTCAAAAAAGCAGTAGAGATGATTGGGCAGACTCCAGTTTTGGAATTTAAAACTGAAGCTCCAAAAACTGCTACACAAAATGCCACTGTTGATAAAGATGGCAAAGTAAATTTAAACATAAATGATTTATTTGTTTCCACTGAGCTTACTGGTAGATATTTACAAAAAGCTACTTTAGAATTTGATCAGAACACTCGTGAGCCAAAAGTAAGTCTACAATTCAATGATGTTGGTACAAAACTTTTTGCGCAGATTACAAAAGACAACATAGGCAAGAGAGTTGCTATTTATTTGGATGGTGCTCCAGTATCTACTCCAGTAGTTAACGAAGCAATTCCAAATGGTCAAGCTATAATTTCTGGTAATTTTACTCCTAAAGAAGCCAAATTGTTGGTTGGTAGATTAAATTCTGGTGCTCTTCCTGTGCCTATTACTCTTCTTTCTACTCAGACCATTGGTGCTACCTTGGGAGAGTCTGCAGTTAATGCTGGAGTCAAAGCTGCAATTATTGGTTTCCTTTTGGTGGCTCTATTCCTTATTCTTTGGTATCGTTTGCCGGGACTTATTGCAGTGATTGCGCTTTGTTTTTATACTGCTGTTCTTTTGGCTATTTTTAAACTTTTACCTGTCACTTTGACTGCAGCTGGTATAGGCGGATTTATAATTTCCCTTGGAATGGCTGTTGATGCCAATGTGCTTATTTTTGAAAGAATGAAAGAAGAAATAAGAAAGGGGAATAATATACATGATGGTATTCATGCTGGTTTTTCTAGAGCTTGGACATCTGTCAGAGATTCCAATACTTCCAGTATTATCACTTCAATCATTTTGTTCTGGCTTGGTACACCACTCATTAAAGGTTTTGCTCTAACTTTCGGTTTGGGTGTTTTGGTTTCAATGTTTTCAGCTATTACGATGTCCCGTATTTTCCTTTTTGCTCTAGGTATTAAGCAAAGTAATAAGTTTACCAGATTTTTATTTAGTTCTGGATTTACTAAATAACTTTATAACTTTCAACTAAAACATGTTTATCATAAAATACAAAAAAATATTTCTTTCACTATCAATCTTTTTGATAATTGTTTCTATTATTTCTATTTTTACTTTTGGTTTAAAAGCAGGTATTGATTTCAAAGGAGGTGCTTTGCTTGAGGTGGATTATGCAGGTGGACGTCCAGAAGTATCTTTAATAGAAAATACAATCAAGACTCTTAATTTAAACCAAATACTTATTCAACCAACTGGTGAAAATGGTTATATTATCAAGACTCGTGATTTGAGTCAGAGTGAACACGAAACGCTTTCAAAGGTATTATCTCTTGATAACAAATATCCTGTTACAGAAAAAGGCTTTACTTCTATAGGTCCTTCAGTTGGTAGTGAACTTGCTCGTAAGGCCATTCTTTCAATTATTTTTGTAATTATAGCAATTATTCTTTTTATCACTTATGCTTTTCGTAAAGTGTCACGACCTGTCGCATCTTGGAAATATGGAATTATTACGATTGTAACTCTTCTTCACGATATAATTATTCCAGCTGGTGTATTTGCATTGTTGGCTCATTATACTGGAGCAGAAGTTGACACTCTTTTTGTTTTAGCTTTGCTTACCATTTTAGGTTTGTCAGTTCATGACAAGATAGTTGTTTTCGATAGAATCAGAGAGAATTTGAGATCTGGTGACAATAAAGATAATTTTGCTGACACTATCGGTAAAAGTACTAGCCAGACTATTGTTCGTTCAATAAACATCACTCTTACGATTATTTTCGTTCTTGTTCCGCTTTATTTCTTCGGTCCAGAGACAACAAAGAATTTTGCTCTCATTTTAACTGTCGGTCTTTTCTTTGGTATTTATTCTTCTCTTTTCTTTGCTTCGCCACTTTTAGTGTTGGTGGAAAATTGGCAGACTACAAAAAAGAAAAAGAAATAGTAAACGAAACAGAACAAAAAATGCCCCCTCTATAAGGGCATTTTTTGTTCTTGATGATTGTTTAACCCATTCGGGGTTGTGTTGTGGTCTTGAGTAGATGCTTAGTCGTATGTGAGGGGTTATCCCCATTCAAATTATGACTGTATTGTTTTTATTATTGTGATATAATATTAGGTATTATGATATACATATTAATTATATTAGTTGTTTTGGTTTTGTATGTAGTTTTTATTTATAATGGTTTTGTTTCTTTGATTAATCGTTCGAAGGAGGCTTGGGCAGATATTGAGGTGCAATTAAAACGTAGGTATGATTTGATTCCGAATTTAGTAAGTACGGTTAAAGGTTATGCCACACATGAATCTTCTGCTTTTGAAAATGTTACAAAAGCTAGAAGTGTGGCAATGGGTGCTACTGGCCCAACTGCTGAACATGCACAAGCAGAGAATATGCTAACTGGAGCATTGAAATCTGTTTTTGCTATTTCTGAAGCTTATCCAGACCTTAAAGCCAATCAAAATTTCTTGGCTTTACAAAATGAACTTTCTGACACAGAAAATAAAATTCAAGCTGCTCGAAGATTTTACAATGGTAATGTTCGTGACTTGAATATCAAGATTGAATCTTTTCCCTCAAATGTTTTAGCAACGATGTTTCATTTTTCTAAGATGGAATTCTTTGATCTTGCTGATAATGATGTTGCACAGAATCCTGTTGAAGTTAAATTTTAAAAGCTTAATTTATAATTCATGATCA
Organism: bacterium; assembly: GCA_037143815.1. Lineage (GTDB taxonomy): Bacteria > Patescibacteriota > Minisyncoccia > Phycocordibacterales > UBA9973 > UBA9973. The sequence goes on from JBAWYA010000025.1 coordinate 5,084, forward strand.
ACAATCAATTATTGGGTTATGTTAAACAACAGCTTTCTCTCAATACTACCAAAAATAAAATCGTAACTGATTTGAAATCAGGTGGCTGGAATGAGTCAGATATAAATGAAGCTTTCATGTATATTGAAACTAGCACTATGCCGAAACCTAATTCAGTGCCTCCTGTGGTAAGTGGGGTGATGTCAAATTTTACCTCTTCACAAGTGAATTTTTCTGATGCGCCAACACACAAAAGTAGAAAAATAATTCCTATTATTATAGTATTAATTTTACTTTTTTTGGCTGGTGGAGTGGCAGGATATGCATATTACACAGGATTTTTTGTAACATTACCAAGCTTGCTTTCTAATTTAGTAGATAAAACTAAAACTGCTACTACAGGTTTAAAATATGATGTTACAGTTAGTGTTGATTTTTCTGAAATAAAAAGCGCAGGCACTCCTTTGGATTCTTTGTCTTCTATTGGTATTAATTCCAAACAATTTATTCTAAAAATGAATGGTTCTTCTGATATTTCAGATTTAAAAAATCCTAAATTTTCTTCAGTCCTTTCTTTTAATTTAGGTGGTGGAGTAGTCTCAGCAGAAGCTGAATTTCGTTTGGTTGATAAAGTTCTTTATGCGCAACTTTTAAAGACCCCAATATTAGGCACTTTTTCTTTGCCAACGAAAACTATTGCTCCATATATAAATAAATGGTTTTCTGCTCCAACAATGTCTTCAATTAGTTATAGTGTCACGACACTTACTGATGAACAGAAAGATTATATTCGTAAACTATTTATAGATTCGAACTTTATAAAACCAGTTGCCAAGTTGGTAATTGAGACTGTTGGCGGGGAGCCTTCTTATCATTTTTCTTTTGATTTTGATAAAGTTGCTTTTGTATCTTATTTAGAATCATTAAAAAGTTATATGCAAACCATAGATAAGAATAATCCAACATACTCTACTCTTGATTCTAAAATGTTTACTGATGCATTGAATCAAGTCAAAGATTTCAAGGGAGAAATATGGATTGGGCGCAGTGATAAATTAGTACACAAACTTTCTATAAGTTTTGGAGTTCAACCTGATTTAACTAAAACTGAACAGGTAAAAATAAATATAATAAGTGTTATCAGTGATTATAATCAACCAGTGTCTATAATTGCCCCAACAGAGAGCACTCCTTTTGAGACAGTTATAAGTAATTCACAACAAAAAGGCAAAGAGGCATCCATCAAGGCCAATATGTCAAATATGCGTGCGCAAGCAGAGATATTTTATGATAAAAATAATAAAAAATATTCTAGTTTTTGTCTATCAAAAGAAGCAAAAGATGCTCGTGCGAATATTGAAATTAGTGGTGGGACAGAATTTGTTTGTAAAGACAAATCAACTGCATACGTTATTAGAGTAAAACTTTCTGACAGTTCTGGATATTGGTGTGTTGACTCAACGGGAGCTAATAAATCTACAACGATTATACCATCAAGTACAGTTTGTCCTGCGATATAATATATGGCTACGCTTTATACTGAGCAAACAAAAAATGTGACAAAAACATGGCTACTAATGACGGTGTTTTTTGTTGTTGTGATTCTTTTTGGTTGGTTTTTTAGTTTTTATTACAAGAATCCAAATATTCTTTATTTCTTTTTTGCTTTCAGTGTCTTGATGAATTTCTTTTCATATTGGTTTTCTGACAAAATTGTTCTTACACTTGCTGGAGCAAAAGAAGCTAAACGAGAAGAATATTTTGATTTATACACGAGTGTGGAAAATCTTTCCATTACAGCAGGTTTGCCGATGCCAAAGGTTTACGTGGTCATAGATCAAGCACCAAATGCCTTTGCGACAGGTAGAGATAAAAATCATGCTGTTGTTTGTGCGACTACTGGACTTCTTGGAATTTTAAATAAAGTTGAACTTGAGGGAGTTATAGCGCATGAACTTTCACACGTTGGAAATAGAGATATGTTGCTTTCCACTGTTATTGTAGTGCTTGTTGGTTTTATTACTATTATTGCTGATGTTTTTAGGCGTAATTTATTTTTCAGTAGAAGTAGAGATAATGATAAAGGAGGGGGACTACTTTTGGTTGTTGGTATTATTCTTTCAATTTTAGCTCCAATTTTTGCAATACTTATTCAGCTCGCCATTTCTCGAAAGCGTGAATTTCTTGCAGATGCGTCTGGTGCATTACTTACTCGTTATCCAGAGGGACTTGCAAATGCTTTACGAAAGATTTCTCAATCTAGTCAGCCAATGTCTCGACAATCAAGTGCTATAGCGCATTTATATATTGCTGATCCCAAAGGTGGTGGAATTGGTAAAAAAATAAATAGTTTTTTTGCTACTCATCCACCAGTGGAGGAAAGAATAAAAGCTTTAGTTGGGTAAATATACTAGCAATATTTATTGCATAATAATATTATTATGATAAGATTATTTTATTGTATTATAAATTAATTTTATTAAAAATATGGAAGAATCAACACCGCCAGTAAACAATATCAACGAACAACAGGTTGTGACGAATCCAGAATCTAAAAATTTATCAATAAAAATCTCATCAATTTTGGTTGTTATTATAATAATTTTAGGTGGGGTATCTTATGCCTATTATGTCCATCAACAAAATAGTATTACGATGGGGAATGTTGTAGTAAGCACTATTGATGCTATCAAAAATTCTAAAATCAAAAGTGTAGAATTTTCCACAACAGAAGATGTTAGTTTGGATTTTAAAGAATTAAACGTAAAAAATAAAACTACCCAAACAAAAAATGCAGTTGCACTTCTTGACGGAGTAAATTTGTCTGTTTCTTTGAATGGTATTATTGATGGTGCAGAAAAAGATAGTTTTAAATCATATGGCAAAGTAAATGTTAATGTTAAATTTGATGCTCCGGATGGTTCGCAAATTAGAAATATATTGGGTGTGGACTCACTAGCGCTTGAGCTAGAGTATTACATGTTCCCAGATTCAATATATTTTAAATTAAATAAAATTCCTTCAATCGTTGATACATATGTCAGCGCTAGAGGTATTAACTTAGCAAGTTATTTAAATCGATGGTTTATTGTAACTGAAACTGAAATAAAAATATTCAAAAAAGGATTTATAAAGGGATTCATTAATGCAGCCCAAAAAGACAATAAGAACTTTAGTGAAAACCCTTTTGTTTTCAATGGCTTAAGTGATGAAAATTATACAAAATTAAAGGTAGCTTTAATTAAATATTATGATTTAAGTGGTGCAATAAATATTGTTAATAGAAAAAGAGAGACCACACTAGATGGACAAAATGTAACAGCAATATATTTTTTGTTAAATGATGAAAAATATATTTCTACTGAAAAAGAATTAATGAAAGACCTTCAGTCGATTTTATCTGACTCATATCCTAATTTAGGTTTAAATGCAAATATTAGTAAATTTTTTGATAATATGGATAATAATGTTGTGTTTAAAAATGCAACAATGAGTGGTATGAAATTTTTTGTTGGTTCAGACGGATATTACCATGGTTCAGAAGGTTCTGTTAATATTAAAG
>JBAWYA010000026.1:0-8531 GCA_037143815.1 bacterium
GGGTGGATAAATTCATTCCACCTCCCCCTAAAGGGTACTCCTCAAGAGGAGAATTAAAATTCTTTCTAGAAATATTTTTTATAGAAATGACGGCCGAATTTACTTTGGGCATCGGAGAAAAATATCTTTTATCAACCTTCATAATCATTTTTGGTTCTCCATATGCTTTGACTGAGATAGATAGGATGCTTTCTTTGTCGTCACGAGCGAGTATTCTCATTGCGACTTCATGTTGGATCATTAATATCATGCTTTCAGGTTGGTTTTCTTCTGTTAAAAACTTTTTAAAAATCGCACCTGTTATGTTGTAAGGGATGTTTGCAATTATTTTATAACGAGTATTTGATGAAAATTTTGAAAGCTCCTCTCTAACTTTTAATTTTAAAATGTCATCATGTACTAGTACGAGGGAACATGATTTTATTTCTTTTTCAAATTTTATTTTTAAAAACTCAAAAAGCTCATAGTCTTTTTCTACAGCAATAACAAGCCCGGCTTGTTCTATAAGTTTCTCTGTCAGTACTCCTTTTCCTGGTCCAATCTCTAAAATTGTGTCGTTTTTATTTATTTCTCCAGCTTCAATAATTTTTCGAATGGCTATTTCTGATTTTAAAAAATTTTGCCCTAATGATTTTTTTGCTTTCATGTTAAGTTTATTTTAATAAAAAAGCGCTAATGATGAAAATAAGATATACCATATAAACCATAAAACCTTTCCATTCTTTGTAATCTTTCTCTGTAATAAAATACCAAGAGAGAATGGTGGCCATGATAGATGGAAAAATTATAGATGAAATATTGAAGTACCAAGGTATTAAAAGAAAGAAAAAACAAATTATTCCGGCAATTATTTTTTTAGATTTTTCTGCTCCGAGCAATACAGGTATGGTTTTTATTCCATCAGCACGATCACCTTCTATGTCTTTTATGTCTCGAATATTAGAAACAGCAGTAAAAAAGATAATAATTGCTAAAACCAAAATTGGTGGAAATGCGATAATAGTCTTGTCATTATTTATTATAAAGAATCCAGCCATTATTACCGCTAAACAGGCCAGACTTACAAGGAAAGAGTTTAATAATACAAATCGTTTTAAGCGTAGTGGTGGATTGGAATAGATATAATATACAAATAAAAAAAGAGAAACAAAAAATATTGTGTAATGGTTAGATGCATACGCTGATAGAAAAGTAAAAAGTAAAAATATTTTTGAAGCTATTTGCAGATCATCTTTTGATAAATATTTCGAGATAAAAGGACGATCTTTGTTTGATATAGCATCAATTGTTTCGTCATATATATCGTTTTGGCAGACACTAAACATCCATGCAAAAATGAAAGCAACAAATGCTAAAATATATGTTTGAATATCAATCAAATTTATAGGCCAATTTGGGTGAGCTAGGCTAATACCAAAAATAAACAAGAGAAAAAAATGAAATATTCTCTCTGGTCGGCTGTTTTTTAGTAGAGCCATAAATTTTTTGCGTGCCCCAATAAAAAATAAAAGTCCAGAAATAATTATCGCAAGGATGGTATTGACGCCAGTCATTAGTTTGTTAAAAGCTAGATCAAATAATGCAAGATTGGTGGCTGTGAAATTTGGGTGAATATTGTTTTGAATGATATGTGAAGAAGTTATAGATTGGGCAATGGAGGTGATCACTGCACCTTGTTGTGGTAAAAATAAAGCTACAAAAGAAGGCATTGAAATTGTAAAAAACAAAAAACAGAAAAAAGTAATACCAGCGCCCACTGATCGTAAGACATTTTTTGTAACTGTGTATGTATAAATATAACAAAAAATAATTCCAAGCATTGTCTCAATTTGCATACCTAGGGTGACACCAGAAGTTATGTGTCCACCAAAGAAAGTTATAAATCGAGATAATAATTCTTGCCATGGTACAAAGAGGTAACTCATTAAATGTCCACCTGCTCCACTGCTTATGAGATCAACAATAGGTGCAACCCAAATTACAAACGATCCCAAAATACAAATTGCAGATACTTCTTTTAGACTTGTTTTGGCAAAAAACATCAGAATAATCATTAATCCGACAGTAGTAACAATATAATATACACCATAATGAATAATTGTTGGCGCATCAATAATAACGAAACGTTTGGGGTTAAAACTAGAAAATTGTTCAAAAAATATTCTAATTAGTATTATACCAGCAAAAGAAATAATCCATGATTCAAAAGTAATTGGGAGAGATTGAGCATATGTGCGAAGTTTTTCCATAGAAAAACTATATCATAAAAGATATTTTTTTGCTTTCACAGATAAATTGTTTTTATGCCAGCATTCTCCCCTTCTTTTTCTAGTAAATCAGCCGGTATGTCAGAGATAAATTCTGATGGAGTATTTATTTGGCGTGATCCAAAAATTGTTCGGAAATTTGTAAATGATAAAAATAGTTTATTTCGTGCGCGTGTAATTGCCACATAAAATAGCCTACGCTCTTCTTCATTATCAAAACTTTCTCCCTCGTTTTTTCTTTGGTGTGGAAAAAGTCCGTCTTCTAATCCTGTGATGAAAACACTATTAAATTCAAGTCCTTTTGAAGCATGCACAGTCATCAATTTGACCGCATTTACTGTTTCCTTTTTTTCTCCCCTTTCTATTAAGCTATCTTGATCTGACGCTAATGATGCATCTTCTAAAAGTTTTTCTACACCAAGACCGTTTTCCAAATCATCATATTTTAATGCCAATGTTGCCAATTCTTTTATGTTTTCAAGTCTTTCTGTATCTTCTTCGGTGCCGGAAGAAAGTTCATTTTCAATGCCTGATTTTTTTACTACGAATTTTATTATCTGGCTTGTTTTTTCGTTTTGTATTTTTTCTTTTATTTCTTCTAGTGTTTTATAGAAATTATCAATCTTTATTCTCATTTTTATTGGTAAGTCTTCCATGTCATTTGCAAAAATTTTTAGTAAAGTGACTTTACCTATGCCTCGTGCAGGGAAATTTATTATTCTTTTTATGTCGGAAAGACTATTTGGATTCAATGATGCACGCAGATAAGCGAGTGTATCTTTTATTTCTTTTCTTTCAAAGAATTTTACACCTAAGACTTGATATGGAATGTTGTATCGAAGCATTGCTTCTTCTAAGGCTCGTGATTGGAAGTTTGCGCGATAGAGTACAGCTATACTGGAATAGACCAAGCTGGTACTGCTTTTATTCAGGTCATCGGTTCTCCGGGTCCCTCCCCCGGCCAGACCATGACCAAAAGCAGTGCCAGCTTGGTCTATGATCTCTACAATTTTTGTTGCCACAAATTCAGCTTCATCATTTTCAGCCAATGCTTCATAGAGGCCTATTTTTTCTCCAGTATCATTTTTTGTGAATAAGTTTTTATCGGGTCTGTATTTATTTTTTTTAATTACAACGTTGGCTGCTTCTAGGATATTTTGGGTAGATCGATAATTTTCTTCCAGCATTACTATTTTTGTATTTGGGTAATCTTTTTCAAAAGATAAAATATTTTTTAAATTTGCTCCACGCCAAGAATATATATTTTGATCAGCATCTCCGACTACACAGATATTTTTATTATTTTCCGCCAACATTTGAGACATCAAATATTGCACTTCATTTGTGTCTTGATACTCGTCTATGTGAACATATTCCCACTTTTCTTGATAAATTTTTCTGATTTCAAGATTGTCTTTCAATAATTTTGTCGCTTTCAAAAGCAAATCATCAAAATCAAGCGAATTTTCTTTCATTTTTCTTTTTTCATACAAAGCCCAAACTTGCGCCACTATTTTACCCATACCACTGTTTTCTCTCTCTGTATAGTCCGCCAAATGTACAAATTTCCCCTTCTCGCGAGATATAACATTTTTTACCTTTTTTGGATCATATTGCTTGGGGTCTATTCCGAGTTCTTTCAAGATGTCTTTTATGATTGTTGTCGTATCTCCTTCATCTAAAATAGTAAAATATTTTGTTAATCCGAGCAGTTTAGCGTTTTCTTTTATAATATAAACCCCGAGAGAGTGAAAAGTGCTAACAAAAGGTTCACAATATTGCCTTTCGAAGGCACGAAAATTTTCTGCTGAAAATTTTTTCTGTTCGTCGCCGTCGCGACTGCCAAGGCCTTCGAAACGCAATATTGCTTCCCTAATTCTTTCTCGCATTTCTTTTGCCGCTTTGTTTGTAAAAGTCACAGCCAAGATTTTTTCTGGAGGAATTCCATTTTTTATTAAATTTACAATTCTGTGCGTTATTGTCTTGGTTTTTCCAGCGCCTGCTCCAGCAATAATAAGAAGCGGGCCTTTCATGTGCATGGCCGCTTCTTTTTGTTCTTTATTTAATCCTAGTAAATGTTCTGTGTCTGTAGTCACATTTGAAATATATCATTTTATTATGAATTTTAATAATTAATTTTTTTGGTAGAGAAAAATTCTAATGTGTATTCCACCAAGCTGCGTCTTCACTGGTAAATGGATAATTTTTCATTATCCATTCTTGGCTTTTTCCTTCTCGTTTTGCATCATCTCTGTTTTCTAGTAGTCTAGTTATTCTATTACGTCTTTCTCCAGAAGTTTCTGTTGGTGTATGGCTTGTCGCTTTTGTTAGTTTCTCTTCAAGTTGTTTTTTTATTTCTGCTGCTCTTTTTGCTTCTACTTCTGCCTTTGCTAACTTATTTGAAAATGTTGCTGTTGCCATTTCTGCTTGTGCCAATTTATTAGAAAATGCTGTTGCTTCTGCTTCTGCTTGTGCTTGATTTAATTTATTAGAAAGTTCTGCAGTTGCCATCTGTTCTTCATCAAGTGCGACTTCTGTTAATAATTTTTCTCTTGCTAGTTTGTCTAGAGCAATAGCCGAAGCTGTTGGTTCAGTATTTGTAACTGATGTAGGTGCATTAGTAGTTTCTGTATATGGGACAAATATTGGTGGTGAGACAGGAGGTTGCTGAATGGATTCTACATGAAAAGGTTTAGTCGTTTCTCTTTTGGCATAATGCTTTTCTCCCCAATGTAGATCGTGATTTGATTTTTCACCAATTTTTTTTCCTATATATTCTCCAGTTTTTTTTGCAGTAATTCCACCACCAATACCAATACCGCTTGCTAGTATAAGTCGTAAAAAATTTTTCTTTAGCCAGTTTGTATTTTTTTTAGGTAGATTTTTTCTTTCTTCCTCTCCTTCTTTTTTATTCTTTTCTTCCCCGTTTTCCCCAACTTCTATTACCTTTGTAGGGAAAAAGCCCATTTCTTTTAGTCTGTTTAGTGCTTCATTTTGATCTTTTAATCCATCAAGTATACCTTTTGTTTCTTTCCCGCGTGAATCCATTGCCACATATTTAAATTTTTTTGATGGAAGTTTTTTTTCTTGGTTTTGTACTGGCCGTTGAGCTTGGGCTTTTTTTGTTACCTCTGGTGCTATTGGTGCAGTTGTTTTTTTCTCTAGCAACACCCCTGCACCTTCTGGTATTTGCGGTAAAGCTATCCTGATTGTTTCCTTTTTTGGTTGTACCTTGACTGTTTCAGCTGGTTTTTTTGGCACAGGTGGATTTTCAGCACTAAAATCTATTTTTTTTATCATTTTTTTATTATACTCCGTAATTAAATTTTAATAAAGTCTCTGTTTTCCACTTTTCCTTTTTGAATTATCTACCCCTCACATGCTTAATCGAATGTGAGGGGTTATCCACACCCCCTTGACATCAGATTGACTTTTGACGTATTTTGGGCTATCCTATATTTAGTTCTAAATAGAGGTCTGGTACAAGTTGGCAGAGAGATAGAGACGACAGTAACCATCGTAAGAATCTTTTGTTTACAGCACTAATTTTGGTCGTACTGTAATTCTACCCTTTAGCCATATGGCTTTAATGAGGATAGAAAAGGAATTCTTGCGGTATTTATTTTGTTTTATAAAATCTAAACTTAAAATATCCAGTTATACTCTAGCCCCCGCCTTGCTTATAGGTATCTTTTTGTTGTGTGTTGTATTCAATAAAGCCGAGGCTGGATTCCTTTCTTCATTCTTGGGAGATGAGGTTTTTGCACAGACAAATCAGCCAGTTCTAGTTCCTCCATTAGATAATTCTCAGACAATGTCTCTACTTCAAGCTAATGTGTCTTCTGTTTCTGTTATTCAGGAGAAAATTAATAAAACTGACAAAGTTGGCAGTATTCAAATTAAAGATAATGTAAATATAGTTTCTGATAGTGCTATTCTTCCTGTAATTGGCCCATCAGGGGTATCTGTTGGTAACGATGTCATAGATCCTTCTTCTGATCAAACCAGCGTTTATGTGGTTAGAAAAGGAGACACATTAGCCACTATAGCTGATATGTTTGATGTCTCTGTAAATACTATTCTTTTGGCTAATGATATGAAAAAAGGAGATAAGCTCATCGAAGGTGGTGTGCTTTTTATTTTACCGATTTCTGGTATTGAACACACTGTTATTAAGGGTCAAACGTTAAAAAGTATTGCTAAAATCTACAAAGTAGATATAAATGATATAGCTTTTTATAATAACATTGATTTAGATGAGAAACTTGCCATTGGTGATACGCTTATGATCCCTGGTGGCGATATGATTGATGAAGGTGGAGATAAGCCTGCTTTAAACTTGATTTCATCTACAACAAGAGATCAGAATTATTATATTACTCACCCACTTCAGAATCTTTTAGGCTATTTCATAAACCCAGTTCCTACTGGACACAAAACTCAAGGTCTTCATGGTCCTGGTTTTAGAGGTATTGATATAGGCGCACCTACAGGCACACCAATATATGCTTCCGCTACCGGTAAGGTGTTAATAGTTAAAACAGGTTGTAAGGTTGGCCAGACACGTTGTGGTGGAGGTTATGGAAATATGACTATAGTGCAACATCTTAATGGTACAAAGACTTTATATGGACATATGTCTAAAGTTGCAACAAAGATCGGTAGCCAGGTTACTCAGGGAGAAATTATTGGTTATATTGGAAACACTGGACGTTCTACTGGTCCTCATATTCATTTTGAAGTATTTAATGCAAAGAATCCCGGAGTTGATTGGTCTTGGGCAAATCTAAACTAGTATTTTTATATTTTATATTCCAGCCAATTTTATTGCGCTGTATAGAACAGTAACTCCAAGTATCGTGGCAACTGTAGTCCATATCGTGGGATGGTTGTGATGACTTTCTGGTAATAAATCAGATGCACCAATATATAGAAAAAAGCCAGTAAATACAGCTAATATTATCCCTAGTGTTGATTCAGAAACAGAGAAGAATAGTGTTGAAACTATTCCTAAAACAGGAGCAACAGCATCAGCTAGAAGCCATTTGAAGGCTTGCGCGCGTGTACCATTGTTTTTTAATATCATATTTACAGTGTTTATTCCATCAGAAAAATCGTGCACAAGCACAGCAATTGCCACGATACTACCAATAGCTGGCGAAACTTTAAAAGCAAGACCTACAGCCATTCCATCAATGAAACTATGTATAGATAAGCTTCCTGCTCCTAATAATCCCCTTCTATTGAATTTGTTTTGTTCATCATGGTGTTCATCTTCATTAATTTCATGTGAGTGAAAGAAAAAGAATCTATCTAAAATCATATAAATAATAAAACCAATTGCTACAAGGGAAGTTATTAAACTAATATCTTGGTTTTCTTTTCCTAATGCCAATGCTTCAGGCAATAAATCAAAAAAAGCTACACCTATGACTGCTCCAGCAGAAAAACCAAGAATTAAGTGTAATTTGTCTCTAAAACGCAAAGCAAATATTCCACCTAAAAAAGTAGAAACAAGTGCTCCAACGCTTATCAATATAATCATGTGCGGGATAGGCGAATCGAACGCCTGCCCAGAGTTTGGAAAACTCTTATTCTACCACTAAACTAATCCCGCAAAACTGTTTGGGTTCGGGGAGTCGGCTATTACATAGCCAGATATTTTTCTATTTTATTGCATAAAATAAAGAAAAATCTTTAGCCTCCCAACGTAAGCAAATAAATTTGCTTACTCCATCCCTTCGGGCTGCTGGGAGTCGAACCCAGCCTAAATGCTCCCAAAGCACTTGTACAACCGATATACTACAGCCCGATATTTAACATTTATTACAGTCTTTTGTTAAAAATAGTACACAAAAAACTACTTGGCGAGTATATCACAAAATTATATCACTGACCACTTTTACTCTAGCTTTCTTTTCTTTTTTACAAAGATATACAACAAGCAAATCAACTTGCCACTCTTTTTCATCTAAGTTTTTTGATAAAAGATATGTTTGGATTGTCCTTGAGAGTCTTTTAAGTTTCCACGGATGCATATTATCTTCAGGTCTATGTTGATATCTTTCATCTGAGTCGTGGAAAGATTTTGGTATAAAAGTATTAAGTGTTTCTCGTGAAACACTTTTAACTTCAATGAAATATATCTTGTTGGCTTTTTCAGCTACGATGTCTATCTCTCCCCATTTTTTAGTATAATTTCGATCCAAAATAGAAAAACCATGTTTCATGAGAAACCTCACGGCTATATTTTCTCCAATTTCC
>JBAWYA010000027.1:0-8523 GCA_037143815.1 bacterium
ATATGTAATACAGGTGATCCAGGATGTGATGCTCCTATTAATGTGGGAGGTGTTGACCAGACGAAAACTGGTGGTATTACAGCGAGCGGTTTAACTGCTACCACAAAAATGGTCATTCCAGTACTTAGCTCCGACCCAGCAACCCCTGTATCTGGCCAGATTTGGATAAAGCAATAATCCATGAAAATGAAAATAAATAAAAAATTTAGTAAGTTCATCGTGTTTTTGTGTACAGTACTTTTATTTACTCTAGCCTTTAGCTTTAATAATAAGGCTTATGGTGCAGATGTTCAGCCACCCGCTTCTTCTACTCCTGTCCAGATGGAAGTAATAGCTAAAACATCCATTAAGAATCTCATTGTTAATTTTGACAAAAACACTAGGAAAATTAAGGTTGATTTTGACTTAATAGATACACTAAAAAATCAAATTGGGGTTAATTACAGCCTCTCTTTGAGCGACTCTGCTAATATAGAAAAGACTTTTATTTATAATGAGGATGTCTATTTGAATGTCAATACTTTTGTTCATAAAAGTATTGAAGAAATAGTGCCAGATTATTTATCAGGCAAATTAAATGTATTTGTCAAAGCACAAAATTCTAGTGGAGTTCTTTTGGCAGTTGGATTTTTATTACAGGGTATAGATGTACCAAAAGCAAAGACAAGCGTCGCCATCATCAATGATTCTTGTTATCTCACCGTAGATTCAGTAAATACAAAAGACAAAAACACCAAATACACATTACTCCAGGGAGTTGACCTCGGAACGGGTGAAAATTTGTTTATTAACTGTAAAGTTTCAAACACATCAAATAAAAGCCTTAACCTCATACCAAAATTTGATTCTTACGAAAGGTCGATTAGCGGCAAAATGGTGAACAGCCAAAAAAATGATGCTATATCAGTAGCCCAAGGAGCTTCTCTTATCAAAGTCAAAGTGCCGTTAGTCGACACTCCCCAAGCATACGATTCATCTTTTTCACTCTCAGACGCTAGCTCTTCGCTTATAACGAATAATGTCGTCCTCCATTATGTAGTAAGAGGTGATAGTGGCACAGTAAATATGATAAACACCGACAAGACATCATATGTTAAAGGAGAAACTGCGAAGATAGACATCATATGGTCACCTAGGGCTGATCGATTTCCTGATTCTAGATTTGACTGGAAAAACTCCACGACTTCAGCGTCTCAGAAGCTTATGGGGGCTCTATCGATAACTGATTTGAGTGGCGTAGCTTGCATTGATCCTATTTCATTTACACCGCCCGCTTCTCAGGCACAAACGATCAATCTTAATGCGATTATGAAAAAAGACTGTAATGGCTTCACGACCAAAATCGATATCAAAGCGCAAGATGCGAATGGGGCTATAACATCTCTCGTCAATAATAATTATAAAATACCGAGCGAGGTAAGTTCTAAACAGAATAGTGTATATATCATCATATTTACCATAGTTTTTATTCTTATTTCCATTTTCCTAATCATCCTGATAAATAATAGAAAGAAAGCCGGTGTAAAAGTATTAGCTCTCTTTGTCCCAATACTTATCGCTGGGTGCTTATCTATGGCAAATACAGCGAGGGCAGATACTTTTACTGTACATAATCCTTGGAATAGTACGGAGAGTAGAACTGCTTACGTGAATTTAGATGCACCAACAAATGCCATAGCGGGGAATGCTGTACCTATAAATATATCTGAAAGTGCTAGTTGGCAGGCGTGTGGAAATCAGGCGAGGGCTGATACTAGTTACACTTTAAGTATTAGAGATAGTCATAATATTATAGAATATAATTATGACAGTACAAATATAAATTCATCCAGTGATTCCTTAAATCATATAGTACTTAATGTAAATGGTGGCGAATGGGGTTCTCAGCATACGAATTACGATACACATACGGTGTATTTTTCACCCGGAACATACACCATAACAGCGGTATTTAAAATGAAATTTGGTTATGGTATAGGATCTTACACAATGATAGCCACGATGACAGTTCCTTCTGTAGCCACCACAGACGCTGACATAGGTTTAAAGGTTAATCAGGGTACCACAGCGATCCCTGATATAGTTAATATAGCGGTTGAAAAAAATAATGGATCAACATCTCCATTACGAATCGCAAAAGATGCGGTAGTTCACGGAGTACAGTTAGTCAGTGTTTCTGATCCTTTGGCCACAAAAGTTATAATAAATTCTCCTTCTACAGGTTTAAAAGCTTTAAAGAAATATTCTTCTTCTGGTTCAGTAAATCAGCCTTTTGGATACTGGACTTTTGATGAAAGTTCTGGCTCAGCTGTAGCTGATTCGTCCGGTAATAATTTAACGGGAACTACATATAATGCCGGAGTAGTTACTGCACTTCCGCGGTCGGCTGGCGTAAGTGGTAATGCTATTAACTTTAATGGAAATTATCAATACGTCGTTATCCCAATGTCAAAAAACTTTGTGGGTGGCAGTATTACAGTTTCCGCGTGGGTAAAATCATTAAATTATAATGGAGCCATGTTCATTGTAAGCCGTGGAAATGTTAATGGGGAATGGAATCTTTTCTTTGAAGGAGGTTTTTTGAAATGGAGAGGAGCTTCCAATTCTACATATAATTATAATTTCGCTCAATGTACGCCCCCAACTACTGGAGAATGGCATAATATCGTCGCGACACAAATAAATGGTACGCCAAATGTTGCGACTTTATATATTGATGGAAATGTTTGTGGAACTAGTAATTCAGTCACTCCAATAATGAATAATGTTGGAAATATTCAAATAGGAGCTTATGACGACATTATCAGTACAGTAGGTGCACATACATATGGTTACTTTTTTGAAGGTCAAATGGACAACATCCGTCTCTACAACGAAGCTAAAACCGCCGAAGAAGTCAGAGAAATCTACATGGCCAGGTAATTTCTATTCGTGCTAGAATATTAGAATGTTATTTACTGTTAAAACTGAAAAATTTGAAGGGCCACTAGACCTCCTCCTAGACCTTATAGAAAAAAGAAAATTCTTCATAAACGACGTCTCACTTTCTAGACCTAAAAAGGGTACCTGACCCCCTTCCTCCTTCCTTCCTTATCGCTAGTGAGCTATTACGGGATGCTTAACAATTTTTTTATATTGTGTTATCCTCCATTTGAACACCTAGAAGAATTTTCTTCTGGGTTAACCTGAAAAAAAATGAAAACTATGGTAGTTGGTATCCTACTATTTGGCTTCGTTGTTGAGGCGATGGCCAACACGAGTGTGCCCGACTCGGGAGGCACTTTGTGCCTCGCAGTGTTGGGCCTAGCAACCCTCCTGTGGAGGGTGAAGAGATTGGTTTAATCTCGGGGGCTGGGTGTCTATACACCCAGCCCCCTTTTTTGAGAAAATTTAGGCTGGAACTGTGTCTATATTACCTACATTTTACAGCAGGGAGATGTTGCACTTCAATGTTGGATGTACTGGGCGGGTACTTGACTTTATTTTTATATTGTGTTAGCTTTTATCCGAACATCCAAATTATAGAAAAAATACTATTTTCTGGCTGTTTAGAAATAAGAAAAAATGAAAAAAAAAGTTGTGGTGTTACTATTGTCGGTGTTGTCAGTGTCGGTTATGGCTGGTGGCGGGATGGTGCACATCCCAGAAAACGATGGGCCGGCAGGGGTGCCCGACTCGGGAGGCACTTTGTGTCTCACCGTTTTGGGCCTAACCCTCCTGTGGAGGGTGAAGAGAGTGATTTGATTTCGGGGGCTGGGTGTCTATACACCCAGCCCCCTTTTTTTTTGAGAAAATTTAGGCTGGAACTGTGTAAATTTAAAGGAATATTGATTTAATTTTACTTAGTTTTGGTTGTGGATAAGTTTTGATTGCAGTGTCTAATACTAGAGAGTATAATTAAAGTTATGAAAAATTCTTTTTTAAAAATTGTTTTTGTTTTTAGTTTATTCCTAGTAATTTTTGTTTTGCCTTCTCGTGCTAGTGCAGCAGAGTGTTCTTCTTCCGACCTTAGTGGTTATGCTTGGTCTTCAAATATTGGGTGGATAAGTTTTAATTCTGCTGTGGGTGCTACTTATCCTTATAAAGTTTATGTTGATGCGTCAGGCTATCTCAATGGTTATGCTTGGTCTCCAAATATTGGATGGATAAAATTTGGTAATGGACTTTCTGGTTTTCCTACAGGAGGTGGAACAAATGCTCAAAATGCTCAGATCGTTAATGGAAAATTGATTGGTTGGGCAAGAGCTCTTTCTGCTGATAGCAATGGTTGGGATGGATGGATTTCTCTTACAGGCACAAATTATGGTGTGACGCAGTCAGGTACAAATTTGTCTGGTTACGCTTGGGGTTCGGATGTTGTGGGTTGGATTTATTTTGGAGTTAATTCAAGTGGTCGCGGTGTTGATTGTGGTGGTGGTAGCAATGTTCCTGTTGTTTCTCTTGCGGTAAATCAAACTTCTGGTATAAAAAATATTGTTAATCCAACTTTAACTTGGAGCGCAACCAATAATCCAACATCATGTACTGCAAGTTCAGATTGGTCAGGATCAAAAGCTATAAGTGGAACAAATCAACCTCAAGGAGTGTTAAATATTGCAAAAACATATACATATAGTTTAACTTGCGCGAATGCTAATGGATCTGGACCTATGGCTAGCGTTTCTGTTTTAGTGACAGAACCAATTCTTACACTATCGGCTTCGTTTAGCACAAACACTAAAACGGATGATGGTGTTAGTTCACCACCATCTGCTCTAACGGTACCATTCGGTTCGACTGTCAATTTAAATTGGGTTATCGATGGTTTGACTAGCTGTACACTTAGAGGGTCTGATTGGAACCGTGTCTCAGGGACTAAAACAAGCACTGGTTATGGAACTATTATATTTAGCACTTCGGGTGATGCAAAAAATCATACTTTTGTAATTGATTGTAATACATTGGATACGATTTCAATAACCTTATCACGCTCTATCACAATAACAGTAAGTCCGGAAACTGGCGGTACTTGTCAAGCTAAACACAGTGATGCCTGTGTTTCAGGCACAAAGAGTTCTGTTATAAGCGGTCCTTCTATATGGTCATGGACTTGCGGTGCGATAGCTTGTTCAGAAAAAAGAAGTCCTGTATTTATTGAAAATTAAAATAATAAAAAATCGTATTTGGGTAAAAAAGTACCGCGGTATACAATGTTGTATGTCGCGGTACTCTGATGTGAGGAACCTGTTAAATCCGCTTGGCGGATTGATTCAGGATGAAACCACCTAGACAGATTGAAAGAAAAAGTAATGTCAAGGTGCTTGGTTCTGGCACGATGATGACAGAGCTTTGTCCAGACATACTTCCCAGTGAATACTGTGCGGTGTATTCCACCGCGTTTCCGTGAGTGCCCCTGTAGCCCTCTATTGCTCTTTCTACATCAGCGTTGTTGGCTGCCCCAATGGAAAAGAAGTCGGTTATCATCCAGACTTGACTTAGAGGGGCCCCATCTACTAAATCCCCGTAGGCGTAAGCCTCTCCGGAGGGTCTTTCCCCGTTTAATGATAACCCGAATGTCCTCGCAACAGTTAGTGGGTTTGTTGATTTAAAAATGGAATCTCCCACGCTCCGCGAGATTTGGTCTAACGTAAACGAGAGGTTCTTTACACTGAACCCCATATATAGCCCCGACCCTCTGTTCCCGTAAGGGAAGGAGACTATCGACTTAGCGTCCAACTCTGCGCCAGGTCTAAGGAAATCTACCTGGCTGGTGGTTTTCATTCCTTGCATCATGTCACCAAGGAATTTTTGATACCCAGATTCCCCAGAATCCGGTCCCACCGCCATGAACACCTGGATCGATCCCTGGGCGGAGGCGGAGGTGGGAGTGAACTGACCGACGATGGCACAAACAAGTACCACCAGACTGACTAGTTTTTTCATAGCGTGTATTTAGTTGTTTACCGAACTAGGTGTGACGTCAGAATGACGCCACTATTTCATATTTTAGCGTACACCGCATTTGTCTTTTTGTCCAATGTATGTATTGAAGGAATTTTTTGTTATACTATACGTATGGTAATCGACGAAGGACGTTTTAAAAAATTTATTTTAGACTCAGGACTTGTTTCTAAGGTAGATTTTGACTTTGCATTAGAAGCTTCTGAGGCTAAAAAACAAAAAATTGGAAATATTTTGCTTTCTGAAGGTAAAATATCAGAAACTGATCTGAGGCGAGCGATGGCTTTTGTTTTAGGAATACCATTTATTAGTTTAGTTGATAAAAAAATTGATTTTCCTATTCTTTCTTTTATTCCAGAACCCATTGCCCGCAATTATAATATAGTTGCTTATGCAAAAAGTGAACTTGGCCTAGAAGTGGCCATGATTGATGTTGATGATCTACCCGTAATTGATTTTATCAAGAAGCGTTCCGGACTTAGAATTTTATCAAGATTGACCGATACGGCTTCTATCAAAGCTGTGCTTGTGCAATATAGAAAAAGTCTAAAAGTTGAATTTCAAAATATCATTCAAAAAGAATCTTCAGAACTTCAGAATAATCCTATAGATGAAAATACTGAAAAGCCTATAGAAAATTCTGATGAAAAATCTGAGACGGAGCTAAAGAGTCTCGCCGAAGATTTACCAGTTGTAAAGATTGTTGATTCTTTGATTTTTCATGCAATTTTGCAAAATGCTTCTGATATTCACATCGAACCAGGTGAGCATGAGCTCACTGTGCGTTATAGAATAGATGGAATCTTGCATGATGCCATGGTCTTGGATAAATCCGCTGGCGCTGGTATCACTGCACGTATAAAAGTGCTTTCTAATTTAAAATTGGACGAAAAAAGACTGCCTCAAGATGGAAGATTCAAAAAAGAACAAGATGGGGAGAAGATTTCTTTCCGTGTTTCGACCTTGCCGACTTTTTTTGGAGAGAAAACTGTTATGAGAATTCTAAAAGAAAATGCGCATGGATTTTCTCTTGAGGGTCTTGGTTTTCATGGAGAGGCGCTAGAAAGAATACACTCTTCTCTTTTACAGAGGACTGGAATGGTGCTCGCCACAGGGCCGACAGGTTCGGGAAAGACTACGACGCTATATACAATGCTAGATATTTTGAATAAGCCCGAAGTTAATATTTCTACTGTAGAAGATCCTATCGAATATCAGATGCCGAGAGTGAATCAAACACAAGTAAAACCAGAAATAGGTTTATCTTTTGCAAATGGCCTTCGTTCACTTTTGCGTCAAGATCCAGATATAATAATGGTGGGAGAGATACGCGATGGTGAGACGGCTGGATTGGCGGTCAATGCTTCGCTCACTGGTCACTTGGTTTTGTCGACTATTCACACAAACAGTGCTGCTGGGGCGATACCTAGATTGATAGATATGGGTGTCGAGCCATTTTTGATAACTGCGACGGTCAAGACGATTATCGCGCAAAGATTGGTGCGTAGGCTTACTCCTAAAAAAGAAAAATATTTTTTGTCATCTGCGGAAATGAAAAATTTAGAAAAAGTTGTCGATCTGGATAGGGTATTGGGTTTTTTAAAAAATGAAAATATTGTGGGTGAAAAAGATACTTGGGATAAAATTGCTTTTTATAAAGCAGTTAAAAGTAGCGAATTTGAGGATGGATACTCTAGTCGTATTGGCATGCATGAAGTATTGAAAGTCACACCCACCATCAAAGAGATGATTATTTCTGGTAAATCTCAAGATGAAATAGAAATACAAGCGAAAGCTGAAGGAATGATGACAATGATAGAAGATGGAGTTTTCCAAGCAGTGTTAGGCGTCACGACTTTGGAAGAAGTATTTCGTGTTGTTTCAGAATAGTTTAATAAGTTTACTAAAAATAAAAAATAAAATAAAAATATGCTTTTTTCATACAAAGCAAGAACACAAGGAGGGGAAATAATAGAAGGTGTTTTATATGCGGAAGATCGTCTCGCTCTCGCTCATGAATTGCGTTCGCATGGTAATATGCCTTTGGCAATAAATGAAAAAGCAGAAGGTGTTTCTGATAAAATCTCGGCTATTTTAGGTATCTTTTCAAAAGTAAGTACTAGTGAGCAAATTCTTTTTACAAAAAATTTAAGTGGAATGTTGAAAGCCGGCCTTTCTCTTTTTAGAGCGTTATCTGTTTTGAAAAAGCAAACAAAGAATCCAAAATTTAGTAAAATTTTGGATTCTTTATCGAGTGATATAAATTCTGGCGAAACATTATCTTATGGATTTTTAAAATTTCCTGATGTTTTTTCAAAACTTTTTGTTTCAATGATAAAAGCTGGTGAGGAATCTGGCAATCTTGCTGTGGCGCTTTCTGATATTGGAATAAGTTTAGAAAAATCGCATTCTTTAAATAAAAAAATAAAAGGAGCGCTTATTTATCCAGGTGTTATTTTTTCTGCGATGATTGTGATTGGTGTTTTGATGTTTGCTTTTGTGGTGCCGACTTTAGCTGGTACTTTTAAAGAACTTGGTGTTGATCTACCTTTTTCTACCCGTATTCTTGTTGGTCTTGGTAAT
>JBAWYA010000028.1:0-8454 GCA_037143815.1 bacterium
CACTACCTATTAACATCAAGTCGTCATTTGGAAACATATAATGTTCTTCTGGTGTCATATATCGAGCCATTTTTACTTGCACGATTGGTCTGACGAATACTGGTGGTATGACAGGCATAAAAGCTGATGTATTTATTGAAAGGTTTGCTTCTTTTGCAATATTTGCCAAAGTTTCTTTGTTTGTTAAAATCTCTAAACACATTTGCAAAATCGCAAATTGTAAAATAACCAAGTCGCCTTTTAAATAAGAAAACCTCGCACCTGAAACCTCACTGGCTGTCTCTGTATCAATGATTCCCAAAGCTTTTCCTAATTCATAATGCTCTTTGGGTGTAAAAGAAAATTGTGGCTTGTCTCCCCAACTTCTTATCACTTGATTTCCAGTATCATTCGGGCCGTCTGGAGTATCCACAGAAGGTATATTTGGTATCTTTAACATCATTTTCTGCCATTCTTCCATAATGGTTTTTAATTTACTTTCTTTTGTTTTTATATCTTCTTTGACTGCACGCATTTCTTCTATGAGTTGAATTTTAAGCGCAGAATCTTGATCACGAGAAATGTCATTTGAGACTCTATTTACTTCAGCTCGCAAATCTTCTATTTCTTTTAAACTTTTTAAACGCTCATCATCTAAAATGATAAGTTTGGCAATATCAATATCTACGCGCTTTTTCTTTGCGCCCTCTTGCACGATGTCTTTATTTTCTCTAATAAATTTTATGTCTAACATATAATATATTGTATACTATAATCTATGAAAATCAAAAAGCTATTAAAACAACAATTCCCAAAAGCTTTGTTAGAAATCCCTCAGCCACCAGAAGACCTTTGGATAATCGGCGACTTACCTACTGATGAAAATCTAATTTATCTTTCAGTAGTTGGATCTCGTAAATTTACATCTTATGGACGTGAAGCCTGCGAAAAAATAATCACAGGACTTAAAGGTTATCCAATAGTTATAGTCTCTGGTTTTGCAATGGGCATAGATACGATAGCTCACAAAAAAGCAATGCAAATGGGACTCAAAACTATAGTATTCCCAGGTTCAGGACTTTCCAATGAAGCAATATATCCAAAAACAAATGTTCACTTGATAAATGAAGTGGTTGAAAGTGGTGGATGTTTAATTTCTGAATTTGAACCGGATTTCAAAGCGACTCAGTGGAGCTTTCCAATGCGAAACAGATTGATGGCAGGAATTTCAAAAGCTGTCTTGATAATAGAAGCAGAAGAAAAGTCCGGCACCCTCATCACAGCCAGACTAACCACAGAATACAATCGCGATTTGTTAGTCGTCCCCGGATCAATTTTTTCTTCTAATTCTAGAGGCACAAATAGATTGTTACATCAAGGCGCGACTCCCGTGACGTGTAGTGATGATGTTTTAGAAGCGCTTGGTTTTGAGCTTCCTAAAGACGAAGAAAAACAAAGAAAACTCTTTGAAGATTTATCACCAGAAGAAAAGAAAGTTGTAGATTTACTTCGTGAACCAATTTCTAGAGATGATCTGACTCGTGCTATGAAACTCCCGATTCCTACAGCAAATGCAATGTTATCTGTAATGGAAATAAAAGGATTAATAAAAGAAGAAATGGGTGAGATTAGGTTGGCGTGATTTGCATTACAAAACTATTTCGTGTAATACTGGGGGCATGAAACTTTTAATTGTTGAGTCACCATCAAAAGCAAAGACTATCGAAAAGTATTTAGACAGTGCTTCCACCTCTTCGGCGGACAGGTTTACTGTGCGTGCTTCTGTCGGACATATTCGTGATTTACCAAAATCAAATAAAAGCGCAATAGACATCGAAGCTGGTTTTGTACCTAATTACGAAATTTCTCGTGGTAAAGAAAAAGTTGTGCACGAATTACAAGGATTGGCTGAAAAAGCCAATATCGTATTATTGGCGACAGACCCTGACCGAGAAGGAGAAGCTATTGCTTGGCTTATAGAAACGCTTTTAAAACAAGACATGAAAATAAAAGCATCAATTGAAACAGTGACCTTTCATGAAATTACAAAAGAAGCTGTAGAAGAAGCATTACAACATCCACGCAAAATTGATACGAATTTACGTAAAGCCCAAGAAGCGCGTAGAGTTTTAGATCGATTAGTGGGCTATGATCTCTCTGGACTTATTTGGAAAAAAGTACGATATGGACTTTCTGCTGGACGTGTCCAATCCCCTGCGCTTCGAATAATAATGGAACGCGAAAGAGAAATTCGCGCATTTGTTCCAGAAAAGTATTGGAGAATTCTCGGACTTTTTGAGACAAAAAAAAGTGATAAACTTTCTCTAGAATGTAGCGAAGAGCCTAGAGATGAAAAATTAGTTGAGAAAATATTAACTGAAGGCAAAAAAGGTATCTGGCTCGTTAAGGGGGTTAAAGAAAGTGAACAGAAACGCTCCCCTCGCGCACCTTTTACAACTTCTACTTTACAACAAACAGCAAGCTCACGTTTAGGTTATTCTCCTTCACGAACTATGCAAATAGCTCAAAAACTCTACGAGGCTGGACATATAACATACATGCGTACTGATAGTACAAATGTTTCCATTGTCGCTCAAAATCAAATACTTTCTTTTGTAAAAAAAGAATACGGTGAAGATTATGTCAAAGCTAGGGTATATAAAACAAAATCAAAAAATGCTCAAGAAGCTCATGAAGCAATACGTCCAACACATATAGAAAATATGATTGTAGGCACTGACGAGCAAGACAGACTTTATAGATTGATTTGGGAAAGAGCGATATCTTCACAAATGTCAGACGCAAAATTGCTGAAAACAAAAATCACAGCAATAATAAAAGATCATGAAGATTTACCAGAATTTGGAGCTGTAGGTTCCAGACTTCTTTTCCCTGGTTGGCTAAAAGTAGATAAAGATGCGCGAAGCGATGATTTAGAATTACCAATATGCAAAGAGGGTGAAGAATTAAAATTGCTCAATCTAACAAGTGAAGAGAGGTTTACATTGCCACCAGACAGATACAGTGAGGCAGGTTTAATAAAAGAATTAGAAGCTAGGGGGATAGGCAGACCATCTACTTATGCATCTATAATGAGAACAATTGAAGAAAGAGATTATGTAAAAAAAGAAGGAAAAACATTATTCCCCACTGACGTAGGTGAAGTGGTGTCTGATTTCTTAGAAAAACATTTTGCAAATTATATTTCTGACACTTTCACAGCAGAGATGGAAGATGAACTCGATGAGATTTCTCGTGGTGAACGAGAATATGAAAAAACTTTGAAAGATTTTTATGGGCCATTCTTGAAAGATGTAAAATCAAAAGAAAAATTAGAGAAAGCCACAAATTTAGGTGATGCTCCAGAAAATATCAAATGCCCTAAATGTGGCAGTCCAATGATCATAAAACTTGCTCGTGCTGGTAAATTCTATTCTTGTTCAAAATATCCAGACTGTGATGGAGCTCTAATGTTCGATGGTACAGAATTAAAAGGCCCAGAAGAAACTGGAGAAATGTGTCCAGAATGCGGAGAGAAAAAAGGTAAATCCGGTGGGGGTAAACTCGTTATCAGACAAAGACGAGATGGTACTGGTTCTTTTATTTCTTGTTCAAGATATCCAAAATGTAAGTTTATTAAAAAAGATGAAGCTGAAGAAGCAAAAAAAAGGACAGGTGTGATATGTCCTGTTTGTAAAAAGGGTGATATTTCAGAAAGACGTGGAAGATTTGGAATATTTTATTCTTGTTCAAATTATCCAGATTGTAAATTTGCAATCAAAGCAAAACCTACAGGTAAAATATGTGAAAAATGTCGAAGTCTAATGATGGAAGGCACGAAAACTATTCCTGAAAGATGTTCAAATAAAGCTTGTATAATGCACAATCCTCACAAGATATCAAGTATTAAATATTAATCGAGTTAGGGGTATACTTTTATTTATGTCGAATGTAAAAGAAATAATCAATCTCATGGTGGGAAGATTGAGTCGAGAAGATTCAGAACTTTTAGAAAAAGCTTACAAATTTGCAGAAAATGCTCACCAAAGTCAAAAAAGATTAAGTGGAGAACCATTTTTTTTCCATCCTTTTGAAACAGCAAAAATATTAGCAGGACTTGGAATGGACATACCGACTATCGTTGGTGGTCTTTTGCATGATATTTTTAAAAATACACAAACAAATGAAAAAGAGGTAGAAGAAAAATTTGGTTCTGATGTTCTATTTTTAGTAAAAGGCGCAACAAGTTTAGGAAAATTAAGATACCATGGACATGAAAGATATGTAGAAAGCTTACGTAAACTTTTTGTTGCAATGTCAAAAGATCTACGAGTGGTTGTTATTAAGCTTGCCGATAGGTTACATAATTTGCGTACATTAAAATATATGCCCGAAGAAAAAAGACTTAGAATTGCACTAGAATCAATAGAAGTCTATGCATCTATTGCAAATCGTCTTGGAATGGGAAAATTAAAAGGTAAGATAGAAGATGCAGCTTTCCCTTTTGCTTTTCCAAAAGAACATGCACATATTGAAGAAATATTAAAAGAAAAAGAAGAAATATATCAAAAACATCTTATCAATATACATAAAAAGCTCGGAAAAGAATTAAAAAAGAATAAAATAAAAGTAATTAAAATTGATTACAGAATAAAACGTAAATATAGTTTATGGAAAAAACTTTTTAAACATGAAATTGAAAATATTTACGACATTATGGCTTTACGTGTTGTTGTTGATTCCATTGAAGATTGTTATATGGTATTAAGTGTCGTATCTTCTATATGGAATCCTGTGCCTGATAAAATCAAGGATTATATAACATTCCCTAAGTTAAATGGATATCAATCTATACATGTTATCATATCTATAAATGTAAACGAGACTGTAGAAATTCAAATTAGGACAAGAAAAATGCACACAGAAGCTATTTATGGTATGGCTGCTCATTTTGCGTATAAAGAACAAACTGAAAGAAAAAATTATGATAACAAATTAAAGTTTGAATGGTTAAAAGAATTAAAAGGATTAAATCCTGAGCCAGAAAAATTAAAAGATCTTGTTCAAAATTTAAAAAAGAGTTTCTTTAATGATCGTATTTTTATATTTACTCCAGAAGGAGATGTTGTAGACTTACCAGAAGATTCAAGTCCTATAGATTTCGCTTATTTTGTGCATTCAGATTTAGGAAACCACCTCGCCGGAGTTAAAATAAACGGTAAAATGAGTACTATATTTTCAAAATTACAAAGTAAAGATGTTGTGGAAATTATTGAAAAAAAAGACCATCATCCATCTATTAAATGGCTAGATCATGTAAAAACACATATAGCTAAAAAGCACATAAAATCTTATCTAGAAAAAAATAATTAGACACTAAAATTAGAAATATTATAAAGCTCAGTATCATCTGTTTTTATTTCATCTTTTGACCTATCGTCTATTGGTGTATCTACTGCGTTTGAAACATCACCCTCTAAATTCTTATTTAATGTAGTATTCGCAATATGATTTTCCATCATTTCATCAGGCTTTTTTTCTATTTTTGATTTTTGTATCAAATCCAAAATAGCTCGCAAGTCATCTGTAGAAAAATAATCAATCTTAATTTGTCCACCCAATTCTTTTCTATCAATATGAACTCTAGTACCCAATTTCTCTTGAAATTCCTCTTCTAATTCTATTATTTCTGGATCTGGCATAAATTCTTTTTTGCGTACTCTATCGTAAGCTATTTTTCTTGCCAATCTCTCTGCTTCACGAACTGTTATCTTTTTATATACAATTTCCTTGAAAAGCACTAATTGCTCTTCTGGGTGATCGGCCAACATCAATATCGGTCTTGTGTGTCCTTCGGTTATTTTACCTTCTGATAAAGCATTTAAAATTTCTTCTGAAAGGGTCAAGATACGTAAACTATTTGAAACGTATTCCCTACTTCTGCCCATTTTCTTTGCAACTTCAGCATGTGTGAATTTGAATTCACTTACTAATCTAAAAAAGGCTCTAGCGCGATCAACAGCATTTAAATCTTCACGCTGTAAATTTTCAATAATCGCAAGTTCAAGCTTCATAATAGAAGTGTCACCTGTGCGAATTATGGCTGGTACTTGAGAAATATGAGCGATAATAGCTGCACGCAATCTGCGTTCTCCTGCAATGAGTTCGTATTCTGTAACGAGTCCACCTCCTTCTTTTTCTATTTCTACTCGGGAAACTGTTAAAGGTTGGAGAACGCCATATTGCTTTATTGAATCAGCTAAATCTTGCAAACGAGCTTCATCAAAATCTCGCCTTGGTTGATATGGATTTGGTTTGATCTTATCGGTATCAATCCAAAAAATTGAATTTGAATATATATTAGACATAGTGTTATTTTAACATAAAAAATTTATTTACAATAATTGATTTTGATCCTAAAATAAAGTAATATTCAAATATGCCCAGGTGGCGGAATTGGTAGACGCGATAGACTCAAAATCTATTGTTGGCAACAACATGAGAGTTCGATTCTCTCCCTGGGCACATAAAAAGTTATCCACATATTTTAAAATAATATATAATTTGCAATTATCTCATATATGAGATATGCTGTTTGATATGACTAAAATAATAAAAGACAGTGTTCAGACAGAACAGCAAAAAATCGGTTATTTTATAAAGGAATTACGTGAACATCGTGGAATGACTCAAGAAGAATTTGCTAAAGCACTCAATACTTCACAAAGCTCTATCCCCCGTATGGAGAAAGGTGAACAAAATTTCACAACCGAATTATTATTAAAAATAAGCAATGTTCTAGATCATCAGATCGTTTCTATAAATGATTCAATAGATTTTCAAGTCAATGGAGGTAAAAAATTGAGCGGAACAATAAAAACAAACTTTTCCAAAAATGGTTCTGTTGGCCTTCTTTGTGCTTCATTAATAAATAGTGGAACAACTACACTTCACGGTATTGCACGTATTGAAGAAGTTTATCGAGTGATTGAAATATTAGAAAGTATTGGAGTCATAGTAAAATGGCTGAATCAGAATACTTTAACTATTACACCACCAGAAAAATTTAATTTAGAAAATATAAATACAGAATCAGCAATTAAAACTCGTTCTGTGGTGATGCTAATAGGTCCACTCATTCATAAATTATCAACTTTTTCTATCCCCCACCCACATGGATGCAATCTAGGTAAACGCACCATAGCTGCTCATATTTATGCTTTGGAGAAACTTGGAGTAAAAATAAAAACCACAGCAAAAAATTACGAAATTTCTGTAGGAAAACTTTCCGCCAAAGGCGGATCCGCCTCGGGTGGAAAACCTACAGAAATAGTAATGTATGAATCTGGAGACACAGCTTGTGAAAATGTTTTAACAGCTTGTTCTCTCGTTAATGGTATAACAAAAATAAATTTTGCTAGCGCGAATTATATGGTGCAAGAAGTTTGTTTCTTTCTTGAGGTTTTGGGTGTAAAAATAGAAGGCATTGGAACTGCAAATCTAACTGTGCATGGCATATCAAAAATAAATAAAGATATAGAGTATTGGAATAGTGAAGATCCAATAGAATCTATGATGTTTATTTCAGCTGGAATTATCACTGATTCCAGACTTACTATAACTCGTGTACCGATAGATTTTCTTTCTTTAGAATTAGAAAAATTAAAAAGAATGAATCTAAAATTTAAAGTTTCAAAAATTTATTATTCTTTCAATGGACGAACAAAATTAGCGGACGTTGAAATTTTCCCAAGTAAATTAAAAGCTCTTCACGACAAATTACACTCAAACCCTTATCCTGGGATAAATATAGACAATCTGCCATTCTTTGTTCCTATTGCCATACGTGCCAAAGGTCAAACAATGATTCACGACTGGGTTTATGAAAATAGGGCAATTTATTTAACTGAATTAAACCGTCTTTCTGCTGATATCACCCTCGCTGATCCACATCGCCTATACATCAACGGTGGAACGCCGCTCAAAGGAGCACAAGTAGTATGCCCTCCTGCTTTACGTCCTTCCATGGTCATTCTCATTTCAATGTTGGGAGCAAGTGGTACTTCAATACTGAGAAATGTGTATATGATAAACCGTGGTTATGAAGAAATTGCTGAAAGATTAAATTCTATCGGTGCTGATATTAAAATTATTAAGGGAAATTAATGCCTAAACAAAAAGTTATTGTAATTTTAGGTCAAACTGCTACTGGTAAAAGCAATTTAGCAGTAAAAATTGCTCGCAAAATAAATGGCGAGATTATTTCTGCAGACTCTAGGCAAGTTTACAAAGGTCTTGATATTGGTACTGGGAAAATTATTAAAAAAGAAATGCAAGGCGTACCTCATTATTTACTTGATGTAGCCAATCCAAAAGATAAATTTACAGTGGCCGAATATAAGACTCTGGCTGAAGAAAAGATAAAAGAAATAATGTCTCGTGGCAAAACGCCAATCATTTGTGGCGGTACGGGAT
>JBAWYA010000029.1:0-8293 GCA_037143815.1 bacterium
TATTGGTTTTTTAAATTTCTCTTTGTGTTGTTTTTTGTGGGCGTCTTATGTGTTTTGTATTTTTTAAGAAAAATTTATAAGTTTATCAAGTCTTTGACTGAAAATGTGGTTACGAGTACTTTAAAGGTAGAATCAAAAATCGTGGAATAGAGAGGATATTTGTGATTTTAATGTGTTAAAATAATACAAATGAATGATTTAAATAAAAAACTAAAAACAATTTATTGGCGAATAGCGTCTTTTGTAGTTAGATATTATTATGGCAATCCATCAAAAAATATGAAAGTTGTGGCAGTTACTGGAACAAGTGGAAAGACTACGACAGCTACATTGCTTTATAAAATTTCAACAGAACTTGGTTATAAAACTGCCTTAATAGGCACAGTGGAGAATATTATTGTAAAAGATAAAACAGAGGCCACTATGACCACTCCGGATTCTGTTACTCTCACAAAACTTTTTTATAAAATGCATAATGCGGGTTGTGAATACATTTTTATGGAAGCATCTTCACATGCTATAGATCAGAACCGGATTTCAGGTATAAATTTTACAGGTGGGATTTTTACAAATTTATCTCAGGATCATTTTGATTATCATAAAAATTTTGAGAATTATTTCAAAGCTAAAAAGAAATTTTTTAGTATGTTATCAAAGAAAGCTTTTGCTCTTTCTAATATTGATGACAAATACGGTTCAAGAATGTTAGAAAATATAAATGCGCAACCATTTACTTATGGTTTTAACGGTAGTGAAAACGATACTCTGTTTTATGGAGAAATAAAAAAGATGGATTTTGGTGGTCTAGAAATGCTTTTTAATAATATTTCTATTAAAACTAAACTTCTAGGTAGATTCAATGCATACAATTTGCTCTCTGTGTGGAGTGCATGTTCACTTCTTGGTTTTGATATGGTTAAGGTTAATAAAATTTTGGAAAATATTGCGCCACCAGTTGGCAGATTCCAACATTTTACATCCCAGACTGGTGTTTTGGTAATTGTGGATTATGCACATAAACCAGATGCATTAGAAAAAATATTCTTTGCCATTAAAGAAGTTATCGGCGGTAAAGGTAAACTGATTTCAGTTTTCGGATGTGGCGGAGACAGAGATCCATTCAAGCGTCCAATAATGGGCAAGATAGGAGCTGTAAATTCTGATATTGCTATTTTTACATCAGATAATCCTCGCAGTGAAGATCCAGATAGGATTATTGAAGACATGAAAGGCACTTTGTCACCTGAAGAATTAAAGAAAGTTATAACAATTCAAAATAGACGTGAGGCCGTACTTGAATCTGTGAAATTGGCAATAAATGGAGACATTATCCTTTGCGCTGGAAAGGGTCATGAAAATTACCAAATTATAAAAGGTGTAAAGAGTCATTTTGATGATATAGAGGAGTTTCAAAAAGCTTATGCAAAATTATAAAGAATTTTTCAAAAATAAAAAGGTTACAATCATGGGGTTGGGGATTTTGGGACGGGGGTTGGGATATACGAAATTCTTGGCTGAATGCGGGGCTGATCTGATAGTAACTGACCTAAAAACCAAAGAGCAATTGGCGACATCTATTAAGGCCTTGGGAAAGTATGCGAATATCAAATTTATTTTAGGCGAACATAGGTTGGAAGATTTTTCAGGTAGAGATATGATAATCAAAAATCCGGGTGTTCCTCTGAATTCTATTTACATAAAAGAGGCAAAGAAAAATAATATTCCAGTAGAAATGGATGTATCTTTGTTTGCCAAGTTAGCACCTGAAGTTGTCATTGTGGGGGTGACAGGGACTAGGGGTAAATCTATGACTACGGCTCTTATTTATGAAATTCTTTCGAGGAATATAAAAGAAAAAAAAGTTTATCTGGGTGGTAATGTTCGAGGAGTGGCCACTCTTCCTCTTCTTGAGAAAGTAAAAGCAGGAGATATTTTAGTTTGCGAACTTGATTCTTGGCAATTGCAGGGTTTTGGTGAAGCAAAAATCTCTCCTCACATTTCTGTTTTTACGTCTTTTATGCCTGATCATATGAATTATTATAAAGATGATATGAAAACTTATTTTAATGATAAAGCAAATATTTTTAAATATCAGAAAGAAAAAGATGTGTTGATAATTCGTCCAGATGTGGAGAAGTTGATTCCTGAAAATTTAGAAAGCAAATTGATTATTGCAAATGCAAAGAACGTAGAAAAATATAAATTTATTGTGCCGGGGGAACACCAGAGGGAAAATCTTGCTTGTGCTGTTTTTGTTGCAAAGCAGTTTAATATTCCAGTTTCTAAAATAATTCAGGCAGTTAAGAACTTCAAGGGGTTAGAAGGGCGGTTGCAATATATGAAGACGGTGAAAGGTGTAAAGATATACAATGACAATAATGCTACGACACCAGAGGCTACTATTGCAGGCATCGAAGCCTTGAGGCAAGACACAAAAGGCAGAAATATTATTTTGATTTGTGGTGGAGCAGATAAAAATCTTAATTTGGATGATCTCGTGAGTGCTATGGATAATTATTGCAAGGCTATTGTTTTGATTCCGGGAACTGGAACAGAAAAGCTAAAAGCTATAGGTTATAAGTTAAAAGATAAAATGATAGAAACAAATAGTTTGAATAACGCAATTAAAACAGCTCTAAAAAATTCACAAAAAAATGACATTATCTTGTTTTCTCCAGCTTTTGCATCTTTTGGAATGTTCAATAATGAATATGAACGCAATGATTTGTTTATGAAAATAGTAAAAGGATTAAAATGAGATACTTTTTAGTAAAAACATTTTGGTTTTTTGTTAATCCTTTTAGGAAAATTTATCTTTTTATTGTTAGACCAAATACAAGGGGAGTAAAATGTCTTGTAGAAAATAATGGTAAGTTTTTATTTGTAAAATTAAATTATGCTCATCATAAATGGACGATTCCCGGAGGTGGAGTAGGTAAAAATGAATCATTTATTGATTCAGCTATTAGGGAAGTCAAAGAAGAAGCTGGTATTGATATACTGAGTCCAATATTTATAGGTCGTTATGAAAGCAGGAAAGAATACAAGAAAGATGTAGTTGAAGTTTATTTGGGAAATTCTGATAGAATAGATACAAAAGTTGATCCTATAGAAATTGAGAAAGCTGAATGGTTCACTAGGAATAATATACCAGAAAATCGTTCTTCTAGTGTAGATAAAATTTTTGAATTTTATGATGAATATAAACTTAAAACAAATTAAAAAAATATTTTTCATCGGTATCGGTGGCATCGGCATTTCGGCTTTGGCAAAAATGGCTCTTTCGCGTGGCATTATAGTTTCTGGTGTAAATGATGAAGAGGGTAAAACGATTGATTCTCTGAAAGAGCTTGGAATTGAAGTAATGTCAAAGACTGTCTTTGACATACCAGATGCGGATTTGTATGTATATAGTGATGCTTGGCTATATCGTGGTCCAGAAATTTTAGAAAAAGCTAAACAAACCGGTAAACCCGTACTTAGTTATTTTGAAGCATTAGGTCAATTTGCAAAAGATTACAAAGTTATCGCTATCGCTGGTACACATGGCAAGACGACTACCACTGCGATGGTTTCTGATATTTTAATAGATGCGGGTTTAGATCCTACTTGTGTGATTGGTTCTTTTGTTAAAAAATTTAGTAGTAATTTTCGAAAAGGAAATAGTAAATATTTAGTAGTAGAAGCAGATGAATACAATAGACATTTTTTAAATTTTAATCCATATATTGCAGTCGTGACAAACATTGAGGCTGACCATTTGGATTGTTATAAAGATTTAGCAGATATAAAAGATGCATTTAATAAATTTATTTCGCAAAGTGAAAATAAAATTTTAGATTATATAAAATATTTGGATAAAGTTCCAAAATTATCAGTACCTGGTGAACACAATAGGATGAATGGAGCGGCAGCCATGGCAGTGGCAAATATTTTGGGTATTAAAGAAGAAGTTGCTCAAAAATCTTTAGCAGAATTCTCTGGCACTTGGCGACGACTTGAAAAAAAAGGAGAAACGAAAGAGGGGATAATTATTTATGACGATTATGCTCACCATCCGACAGAGATCAAAGCTAGCTTGCAAGCTTTACGAGAATTTTATCCAAAAGATGAGTATAAAATCACGGTTTTATTTCAGCCTCATCTTTACAGTCGAACTAAAGCTCTTTTTGATGATTTTGTTACAAGTTTTGAAGGAGCAGACCAAGTTTTATTGTTACCGATTTATTTTGCTCGAGAAAGTAAAGATGAGAGTATTTCTAGTGAAAAATT
This sequence comes from bacterium, assembly GCA_037143815.1. Taxonomy (GTDB): domain Bacteria; phylum Patescibacteriota; class Minisyncoccia; order Phycocordibacterales; family UBA9973; genus UBA9973. The sequence goes on from JBAWYA010000029.1 coordinate 4,273, forward strand.
AGCTAAAGCTATCAATCAGATTATGAATAAAGAAGGAGATGAAGCAAAAGCTTTTTCAGACTTTGAAATAGCTGAAATATTTGTAAAAAGCTTAAAACTTGGTAAAAAAGATGTATTTATAACAATGGGAGCAGGTGAAGCATATAAGGTAGCTGATAAAGTGTTTAAATTAGTATAAAAAGTAAAGTGGGGAGTGGTATATGTGTGCTGATGGTGTTGTGGGTGAGAAGGTGAAGGCCTTTTTGTAATTTGACTAAGATTTATATTTTATTGAATATCCACATAGTTACAGTTGACAAAAATATTTTTATGGAGTAGTCTATGTAAGATTCATTGATTGAGTATCGGATGCAATCCTGTGTATATGGTGTTTTTATTACAAGGGGTTTTAACTTAATCATAACTATAAAGAATAAATTTTAACAGGTCAAAAAGAGTATTTTTGCTATATCTTTTTTTCTTGTTTTTTATTTTATTTTTTAGAATTATTTTAGTAAAATAAATATGCAAACAGAAACAAAGCGTCCAAAGAAATATTTTTCAAGATATAAAAAACCCCTAGTCGAATTTCCAAATTTAATTGAGGCTCAACTAAAAAGTTTTAAATGGTTGGTTTCTGAAGGAATAGGAGAAGTGTTTAAAGAATTTTCTCCTATTAGTGATTACTCTACAAAAAAGTTTCAACTTGAATTCACATCTTTTTCTCTTAGTGAATGTAAGTATGATGAAAATAATGCAAAGCTGAATAAGCTCTCATATCAAGGGCTTCTTAAGGCGCGTGTAAAATTGACAAACAAAATTTTGGGTACCATTAAAGAGCAAGAGATTTTTATGTCTGAGCTTCCTCTCATGACTTCTCACGGAACTTTTATTATAAATGGTGTAGAGCGTGTCATTGTGCCACAACTTGCGAGAAGCTTTGGAGTTTTCTTTACAGAATCAGAAAGTAAGGGTAATAGATATTTTGGTGCTAAGATTATTCCAGCTCGTGGAGTTTGGATTGAGATAGAATCAGAAGCTGATGGAGCTATTTATATAAGAATAGATAAAAAGAGAAAGTTCCCTGCAACCGCGCTTCTTCGTGTGATGGGTTATGAGAACAATGAGGCTATTTTAAAGGCTTTTTCAGAGAAAGGCGCTATACCAAAAGAAGGTCATGGTCTAGGATCAATCTTGGAAACAACGATAAAGAATTGTTTAGCAAAAGATGGAGTAAAGAGTTTAAATGATTCATATATTGAAATCTACAAGCGTCTCCGAGATGGTGATATGGCTACAGCTGACAATGCAAAGGATTTCATTAATTCTTTATTTACTCCTGAGAGATACGATCTTTCCCCAGTTGGCCGTTTTAGATTTAACAAACGTTTTCTTAAACTTATGGATGAGGTTGCTTTGGCAAATAGAATTATTTCCAAAGAAGATTTAGTTACAGTAATTGCAAATATAATTATTTTAAATAATTTACCAGATGCTAAAAGTGATGATATAGATCACTTGGGCCAGAGACGTGTGAGATTTGTCGGTGAAATACTTCAACAAAAAGTTCGCACTGGTATGATGCAAATCAAGAGAAACATTCAAGACAGAATGTCTATTGTTGATGTCGATACAGCTATGCCTATTGCAATCATCAATCAACGTCCACTTCAAGCCCGCATAAAAGAATTTTTTACCACGAACCAACTTTCGCAATTTATGGCGCAAGAGAATGTGCTTTATGAAATAGAGCATTTGCGTACTCTTTCAGCGCTCGGACCCGGTGGACTCACTCGTGAGCGTGCTGGTTTGGAAGTTCGCGATGTGCATCCTTCTCACTACGGAAGAGTTTGTCCCATTCATACTCCTGAAGGCCCAAACATTGGACTTATTTTGCACCTTTCTACTTATGCGAGGATCAATGATTTTGGAATCATTGAAACTCCTTACGTAAAAGTCAGTAAAGGTCTTATAACTGGTGAAGTTGTCTATTTGAATGCTTTAGAAGAAGAAAAATATAACATTGCCCATGCTGGTATTCCTTATGATTCTAATGGAAGAATAACCGAAGAAAAAGTTGAGGCTAGAATCAAAACAGAACCAGGACGAGTCTCTCGTGATGAAGTTGATTTTATTGATGTTGCTCCAAACCAAGCTTTCTCTATTGCAACTTCTATGATTCCATTTCTAGAACACAATAATGCAAACAGAGCACTGATGGGATCCAACATGCAGAAACAGGCTGTGCCTTGCGTATTACCTGAAGCCCCTCTTGTTGCTACAGGTGTTGAAGAACTAGCAGCACGAGATGTAGGAAGATTAGTTATATCTGAAGAAGATGGAGTTGTTTCATATTTGGATGCAAAAAAGGTAACTATAAAAGGAAAGAAAGAAGTTACTTATCCTCTTGTTAATTTCATGAGAAATAATAACTTTGCTGTATTTCATCAACGTCCATTGGTCAATGTTGGTGATAAGATAAAAAAAGGTGATGTCTTGGCAGATACTAGTAGTACCGTAGGTGGACAAATTTCATTAGGGCAAAATATTTTTGTTGCCTTTTTGTCTTGGTCTGGATCAACTTACGAAGATGCCATCATCGTTTCTGAGCGTTTAGTAAAGAAAAGTAAATTCACATCTGTTTATGTTGAAGAATTTACTTGTGTAGTTCGTGATACAAAACTTGGGCCTGAAATCACTACTCGTGATATACCGAACGTCGGAGAACTTAAACTTAAAGATCTAGATGAAGATGGTGTCGTCCGCATTGGAGCAGAAGTCAGAGAGAATGATATTTTGGTTGGTAAAATTACACCAAAAGGTGAGACAGAACTTACTCCAGAAGAAAGGTTATTACGTTCGATTTTTTCTGAAAAAGCTCGTGATGTCAAAGATACATCACTTCGCGTAGAACACGGTAAACGTGGACGTATAATTGGTGTTAAAATCTTTTCTCGTGATTTGGGGCATTCTCTTGAAGCAGGAATCATTAAGAAAATTGTGATTGAAGTTGCACAAATTAGAAATATTTCTGTTGGAGACAAACTTTCTGGACGTCATGGAAATAAGGGAGTTATTTCAACAATTTTACCAGAAGAGGATATGCCTTATATGGCAGATGGTACACCTATTGATGTAATACTTTCTCCACTCGGTGTTCCTTCTCGTATGAACTTGGGACAGATTTTGGAAATGCATTTAGGTATGGCTGCTAATAGCCTCGGTTATCAAGCTATCGTTCCACCATTCTTGGGAGCTAAGCACGAAGAGATTAGTCAAGAATTACAGAAAGCAGGATTGCCAGCAAATGGAAAATTGAAACTTTTTGATGGACGAACTGGTGAAGCTTTCGAGCAAGATGTTGCTGTTGGTTATATGTATATGTTGAAACTTCACCATATGGTGGAAGATAAGATTCACATGCGTTCGATTGGGCCTTACTCACTCATTACTCAACAACCTCTCGGCGGAAAGGCTCAAGGTGGAGGACAAAGATTCGGAGAAATGGAAGTCTGGGCGCTCGAAGGTTATGGTGCAGCTTATACATTAAGAGAAATGCTTACAATAAAGTCTGATGATATAGTCGGCAGGTCGGCGACTTTTGATTCTATCATTAAAAATGAAAAGATTAGACCACCAAATTCTCCAGCATCATTCAACGTGCTTTTGAATTATTTGCGAGGTCTTGCAATGGATGTGAACTTAAAAAAAGGTTTAGATGAATAATAAGTTTTAAAAAAAATATGAAAACTTTAAACACAACTGAATTTGATAGTATCACACTTAGACTTGCTTCACCTGAGCAAATAAAAGAATGGTCTTTTGGAGAAGTTACTAAGCCTGAAACGATAAATTATCGTACAGGGAGGAGTGAGCGTGGAGGTCTTTTTGACGAAAAAATATTCGGACCAGAAAAAGATTATGAATGTTATTGTGGAAAATATCGCCGAATACGTTATAAAGATATTATTTGTGAGAAATGTGGAGTCGAGGTTACTCGATCTATAGTTAGACGTGAGCGTATGGGACACATAGAGCTTTC
>JBAWYA010000030.1:0-7835 GCA_037143815.1 bacterium
AGGAAGTATTAAAACGTCAACTTTATGTGGCTATTACACGAGCCAAGAGATTTTGTACACTTTCTTATTATTTACATTCATATGGGGGTGGAGAGTTGGAACTTTCAAATATTGTTTCTAATTTAGATGAGCATTTTGAAAAGCAAACTGCCGATGAAACAGAAAAAATTATTTTAAAACATAATCCAAAGGTTTATATAGAAAAAAAAGAAATAGAAAATAAAAATGTAACTCTTTTAGATTTACAAAAATTGGTTGCTAAAGATTATGAAGATAGAAAAGTGTCCGTGTCTCTTTTAAATAATTTTTTTGAATGTCCATGGAAATGGTATTTTAGGAATTTACTTCAATTGCCAGAGGTTAAAAGTGAAAGTTTAGAATTTGGAAATGTTGTGCATTCTGCTATTGATAAAATTTTGAAGCTTAAAGAAATTCCTAGTCTAAAAAAGTTAGAAGAGTTGGCAAATGGTGATAAGGGAGTTTTGAAAATTATTTCAAAGTGGGTGAAAGACAGATTGCCTGAGATAAAAGATAAAAGAGAAAATGAAAAAAGTATTTCTGTTGTTGATGACAGATTTCCACATTTGAATATTTATGGAAAGATAGATTTGATAGAGATTTTGTCTGATAAAAATGTTCGTGTTACAGATTTTAAGACTGGTGGTGTAAGAAAAAAAGGAGATATAGAGAAATATGATGATGAAAGAATGAGTTCTTATATGCGTCAGCTTGCGATGTATTCGTATTTGATAAAACAGAATCCAAAGTGGAAAATGGATGTTAGTGAATCACGTTTGGAATTTTTGGAAGCAAAAAATGAAACAGAAAGTATTTACGATACAGTAATTAATAAAGAGCAGATCGATTTACTTGTAAAAGATATAAAAGATTATGATGAGTCTGTTAAAAGTGGGGAGTGGACTAATCGTCCTTGCAATTATAATTCGTATGGTAAAAATATAGAATGTGAATATTGCAAAATGGCAGAGATTTATAAATAATCTGTTATAATATTAAACATGAAACCTTTTCAAGAAATACCACCTGTTAATTTAACCCTTGAAGAAGAGAGCAATCTTGCTTGGGACGAGATGTCTAAAAACTATTGGTGGTATGAAGAAGGAAAAAGAAATCATTTACCTCCTTCTTTTGAAAAGTTTTATTCAGAACATTTAGATAAATTCAAAGATGTTTTAGATATTGGTGGAGGTACAGGTAAATTCGCAATCCCAATGTCGCAAGATGGTTTAGATGTAACATTGCTTGAGCCATCTCCTGGTATGAGAAAAGGGGCTCAAATAAACTTAGAAAAAGCTAAAAAGAGCTTAAGAGGAAAGGTGCGAGTTGTGAATGGGGAAAGTAAACATTTAGATTTTCCAGAGGCAAGTTTTGATTTACTTTTCAGTAAGGGTGCAATTCACCACAATTTATGGGAAGGTATAAGGCAATCTTTCAGAGAAGTCAAAAGAGTTTTGAGACTTGGAGGAATTTTTATTTTTCAAGGGAGATCGACAAAAGATTTTGCTCTTCTTGATGCAGAAAGGATTCAAGACACTGGAATTACCGCAAAAGATAAAAAGGGTTGGAAAAAGGGAGTCATTCAACATTATTTTACTAAAGAAGAATTGGAACAACTTGCAAAAGAAAATGGATTTGAAATAGTTGTTGAGTCCGAAGAAAGAATAAAAGAAGATGGCAATGCACGTTGGTGGGTAGTTTATAGAAAAATTTAAATGTTATACTTTCTGCTATCGCAAAGTTTCTAACAATTTGATATACTTTATGTATGAGTATTGTCTACGACATTTTAAAAGAACTTAATAATGCATCACTGAATTATAAAGGAAGTCGTGTGAATCTCTTAGGTTTACCTAAATTTAGAAATTATCCTCTTGGTTCATTAAGAGGGACCATGTCCTATCTCTGCAAAGAAGGTTTTATAAGAGATTGTGATGGGTTATATATTACTCCGAAAGGTCTTAATTATATTAAACAAAAAGCTGATTCATTAAAACAATTTGATTTTAAATTTCCCAAAGATGCGCCCAAAAACTTAATAGTTATGTTTGATATTTCAGAATCAAAAAGAGCAGAGAGGGAATGGTTGCGTTGGCATCTCAAAAAATTTAATTATCTAATGATCCAAAAAAGTGTCTGGGTGGGGCCTTCACCAATACCAAAAGAGTTTCTGGATTACATAAAAAGTATTGGTTTAAAAGAAAGTTTAAAAACTTTTAAACTTGCCAAGGGATATGATTTTAAAAAACAATAAATTTCTAGTATTTGTTAGATTTTCTGCTATCACAGAGTTTATAACATTGTTTAAGGTTATTATTTATTTTCTAATAAATTTAAAACAATAACCTTGATCCATTGTCCAACCAGCCTAGATAGAATCCAACAAGGGCAAATAAGATTGCTGTAACAATTAATATTAGATATGTTCTTTTCGTATTTTGGTCCATTTGAGAATTGTATCAAAATCTTGTAATTTTGTCCTTTTTTAGCTAGTATAACTATATGAGTGATGAGAAATTAAGAGGCAAAGAGCACCCACTTTCTATTGTAATAAATGATGCAGTAAAGATTTTTACTGACTTGGGTTTTGAAGTTGCTACTGGGCCAGAATTGGAAGATGAATGGCATAATTTTGATGCTCTTAATTTTCCAAAAGATCATCCTGCTCGTGATATGCAAGATACTTTTTTTATCAAAGATAAACCCGGTTATTTATTACGTACTCATACTTCAAATACCCAGATTCATTTTATGAAAAAGTTTACGAAAGATGGCAAAGAACCTCCATTTGCAATTGTTGTTCCTGGAAAAGTTTTTCGAAATGAGGCTACTGATGCTGGACATGAAATGCAATTTTATCAGTTGGAGGGTTTAATGATAAGTGAGAATACCAGTGTTGCTAATATGAAGTGGATTTTACTAGAATTTTTTAAAAGATTTCTTGGAAAAGATGCAGAGATTCGTCTTCGCCCAAGTTTTTTTCCTTTTGTTGAGCCAGGATTTGAGGTTGACGTAAAACATAATGGGAAATGGATGGAACTTTTGGGTGCTGGTATGGTTCATCCAAATGTGTTAGAAAATTGTGGAATTAATTCCAAAAAATATCAGGGTTTTGCTTTTGGTTTTGGATTAGATCGTATGGCTATGATTAAATTTGGAATTTCTGATATACGTCTTTTTTATCAAGGAGATTTAAGGCTTAATCAGTTTTAACATATGAAAATTTCTTATAATTGGCTCAAGTGGTATATACCTGAAGCACCAGAAGCAGAAAAGTTGGCTGATGTTTTTACTTACCATCTTTGTGAAGTTGAGAGTGTAGAGAAAAAAGAAGGTGATTTTATTTTTGACGTAAAAATTTTACCAGATCGTGCTCATGATTTACTTTCACATCAAGGTATAGCTCGTGAACTTGCTTCTATTCTCGATATTAAATTTGTTGATCCTACTTCAAAATATAAAGTTCCCCCACTCCGCCAAGGCTATGCGGGGCAGGCAGAATTAAGAATTGATGTTCAGTCAGACAAGTGTAGGCGATATATGGGAAGGATTATAAGGAATGTAAAAGTTGGACCCAGTCCAGATTGGGTAGTTAAATATTTAGAATCGATAGGGCAAAGGAGTATTAATAATATAGTAGACGCTGCCAATCTTGTGATGTTTGATTGTGGTCAACCAACACATGCTTTTGATTTAGATAAGATAGAAGGATACATAATAGTGCGTGATGCTAAAGATGGTGAAGGTTTAACTACGCTTGATAATAAAATAGTAAAGTTAAAAAGTTCAAATTTGATAATTGCTGATTCAAAAAATCCTTTAGCTGTTGCTGGCATTAAAGGTGGAAAAATTGCTGAAGTTGATAATTCAACAAAGAATATAGTTTTAGAATGTGCAAATTTTGATCCAGTATCAGTAAGGAAAACGGCTCAAGCTTTGAATATTTTTACAGATGCTAAAAAACGTTTTGAAAATAATTTATCATCAGAATTATGCTCTTTTGCGATGTTGGAATTTTCTGCGCTTATTTTTGAAATGTGTCCGGATGCGACTTTTGAAGACGTTGTGGATATTTACCCTCAAAAACAAAAGGAACGTAAATTAACTTTTTCTGTGGATAAGATTTCAAAAATATTAGGTGTAGAAGTTTCTGTTGTTCAAATAAAAGATATTTTAAAAAGATATAACTTTAAGTGTGTAGAAAATAATGGAACTTTTGAAGTTGTGATACCACCTATGCGTTTTGATTTGGTTATAGAAGAAGATATGGCTGAAGAGATAGGTAGAGTAATTGGATATGACAAAATAAAAGAAGTTATACCTGAAATAGATTTTAGACCAAAAGTTAATGAAATTTATGCTAAGACTTCTTGGGCTAGGAATAAATTACTTAATGATGGATATTCTGAGGTTATGACTTATGTTTTTAGAGATAAAGGGGAGGTGGAAGTATTGGCTTCCGCTTCGGATAAAAAGTTTTTACGTACAAATTTGACCGATGGACTTAAAGAAAGTATTAAATTAAATCAAGCTAATGCTCCATTTTTAGGAATCGATAAGGTGAAAGTTTTTGAAATTGGAACTATTTTCAAGAAAAATGGGGAAGAGATGCATGTTGCTTATGGGGATAAAAAGAACGTCACAGAAGTTTCTTTGGAAGAATTTTGCAAAGGAGCATCTATTGATAATTCTCCTCTTGAGGAGTACTTCGACCTTGGGTCGGAGGGAGGTGGAAAATTCATCCACCCCGGCGTAAACGTCACCCCTCAAGAGGGGAATAAATTCAAGATGTGGTCGTTGTTACCATTTATTGCTCGTGATATTGCTGTTTGGGTTCCTGCGACTATAAAAAGTGAAGAAGTAAAAAATATAATAATAAAAAATATGGGAGATATGGTTGTGCGAGGTCCAGAACTTTTTGATGAATTCAAAAAAGGTGATCAAATTTCTTATGCTTTTAGATTAGTTTTCCAATCATATGATCGTACTCTCACAGATGATGAGATAAATGAAATTATGACAAAAATATCTAATGAATTAAAGGAAAATAAAGATTGGCAAGTGAGATAATTATTTTTCTATTGACAACAAATATAGAATTGCTAACATGTATATACAATACAAATGAAAAATCAAACACAAAACTATTATTTTGGCTTCTGGACTCCACTTCTGAGGGTCGATTTTTCTTATTGATTTGAACTAAATTTAAACAATCGATAGAAAAAATGGGCTCTCAAACACTGAGAGTCCTTTTTTCGTTTCGCTGCCTGTTTTCAGGATGAGCGAATGTTCTTAGACAATAAAATAGTGGTGCAGTGTCGATATTATGTCAGCACAAGAAACAATACCGGTTGGTAGTTCGTTAAAATTGGCAAGCGACCTCGTACTATCTTTTGTACTTGGCCCTGGAGGTGCTTTTCCAGAGCAAGACAAGATGCTTCAACTGCCAAAAGGCAAGATAGTGACTGTGACCAAAAATCATAGACCAAATCAATCCGAAATTGAGTTTAGTGTGAGTGGTACATCAGGGACATTTTTTGCCCCTCCAGGGTATTTTGAACGTTCTTAATATCACACTTAAAAGTTAAGAGGCCTTTTGTAAACTCTTCGTGTCTGGCGTCACCGGATAGCCCGAGGGTGTTATACCCCCAAGAAACCGCAATGTCCAAAATGGACGTTGCGGTTTTCTATTTTTTTGTAGTTATTTTGTATTTTTATATAAATAAATCACTAGCAAGTACAATAAATTTTTGCTATAATATACACATATATGGCTAAAGAAAAAGACGCAGAAAATAGTAAAAAAGGCCCTGCTTCTGGTGGGGCTCATCATTATGATGCCTCTGATATATCAGTTTTAGAGGGTTTGGAGCCCGTAAGACGTCGTCCAGGTATGTATATCGGCACTACAGGCCCAGAAGGTCTTCATCATTTAGTATGGGAGATTTTTGACAATTCACGCGATGAAGCGATGGGAGGTTTTTGTAATGATATTGAAGTGGTTCTTCTTCCAGGCAATCGCGTACGAGTGGCTGATAATGGGCGAGGTATACCTATAGATATTCATAAAAAAACAAAAGTTTCTGCTTTGGAAACAGTAATGACCACTCTCCATGCTGGAGGTAAATTTGGTGGTGAAGGATATAAAGTTTCTGGTGGTCTTCACGGAGTTGGTGCATCAGTTGTAAATGCTCTTTCTATTTATTGTAAAGTAGAAGTGCATAGGGATGGTGGTAAATATATGCAGGAGTATTCACAAGGTAAAAAGAAAGCTCTAGTAAAGAAAACAGGTAATTCAAAACTTCATGGTACAGTTGTGACTTTTGAACCAGATCAAGAAATCTTCAAGGATATCAGATTTGATTGGGATATTATAGTCAACCATATTCGTCAACAAGCTTATTTAGTAAAAGGATTAAAAATTTTAATTATTGATGCACGAAATTGGGATAATAAAAAAGGATTAGATGAATCTGATGTTTTTTATTTTAGAGATCTTGGGTTAGAACTTCCTTCTACCTCTTTTTATTTTGAAGGTGGACTTATTTCTCTTATAAAATATTACAATAAATTTCAAAAACCAGTTCAGAAAGATATTTTTTATGTTGAGAAAGAATTAGATGGTGTGGGTGTAGAGATTGCTCTTCAATATGTTGATGATATCGTGGATCGTATCGTTCCTTTTGCTAACAACATCAATACGCCTGAAGGTGGCACGCATGTGACAGGTTTTAAAACCGCTCTCACTAGGACGCTCAATACTTATTGTAAAAAGAACGAAATGATGAAAGAGTCTGAGGGTGGATTTACTGGTGAAGACGTTCTAGAAGGTTTGACTGTTGCCATTTCTGTAAAGCTTCGTGAGATTCAATTTGAAGGTCAGACAAAAGCAAAATTGGGAAGTATGGAAGCTCAGGGGGCGGTGGCGACTGTATTCGGAGAAGCTTTTAATAATTTCCTCGAAGAAAATCCTGATGAGGCGAAAGTCATAATAAACAAATCTATTTTAGCTTTGAAGGCTCGTAAGGCTGCAAAAGCTGCAAAGGATTCTATTTTACGAAAAGGAGCACTAGAAGGAATGACATTACCTGGCAAACTCGCAGATTGTCAAACTAAAGATGCTTCAGAATCTGAGCTCTTTATTGTTGAGGGGGATTCAGCAGGAGGTAGTGCTAAGCAAGGCAGAGATCGTCGCACACAAGCTATATTGCCACTTCGTGGAAAAATTCTAAATGTTGAAAGAGCTCGCATAGACAAGATGCTTGCTTCAAAAGAAGTAAAATCCTTGGTTATTGCTATGGGTACTTCTATCGGAGATACTTTTGATTTATCAAAAATGCGTTATCACAAAATGATCATTGCAACAGATGCCGATGTGGACGGTTCACACATTCGTACACTTTTACTTACACTTTTCTATAGATATTTCAGAGCAGTTGTTGATGCTGGATATATTTATATTGCACAACCACCACTTTATAAAATAAAAAAAGGTAAAGAGATTTTTTATGCTTATACTGATGAAGAGAAGTTAAAAATTGTCGGCAAGGAAGCTGACATTAATGATATTCAAGAAGTTGAAACAGACGTTCCGATAGAAGAAGTGGCAGAGGGGGAGGAGGATGCTGAAGAAATAAAGAAAAAATCAAATAAAATTCATATTCAGAGATTTAAAGGTCTCGGAGAAATGAATCCGGAAGAACTTTGGGAGACAACAATGGATCCAAAGAATCGTGTATTGAAAAAAGTAAATATTGATGATGCCGAAGAAGCAAATAAAATTTTTGATATTCTTATGGGTTCCGAAGTCCCAC
>JBAWYA010000031.1:0-7814 GCA_037143815.1 bacterium
AAATAATTGAGTGCAAAAAACACATTACAAATCACGAGAATACCTACAACCATTATCACAAGAACACGTTTTTTATTTTCCATTTTTTTCTAAAGATTTTAATAATTTATCACGCATACCATTACGATATAAATTATATACTAATAGTAATAAAACAACAAATAAAAGAAAAGTTTTCCAATCAAAGTTAGACAACCAGCCATTTTGAGATTTTAATTCTATATTTTGATGAATACCAGCTCCTTGCGAAACGATAAACGCTTTTCCTTGATAAGGATTATAGCCCGGTGCGTCGACATCAAGATAATAAGAACCTTCAGGCACCAAAAACGAATACGTACCACGGACGTCAGTTACTTGTGGATTTTCTTGCTGATATTCTTTAGCTGGCCATAATTCATATTTTTTCGTAGAATTATTGAGAGAATAAATAGACACTATTGCTGATGGAATACGAGTCTCTTTGTTATTATTTTTCTCAAAAACATATCCTTCTGGATCGACAACTGCTATCATTCTCATTTGACGAGTTCCAAGCACTGGATCTATATAATCTATGACGGTGACAATTTCATATTCACCCGGCACACTCGGTGAAACTACATCAGCAGTATATATACCATCATGATCAGGATCACTATATTCAAAGCTTGAAAGTACTAATTTGTTTTCAACAGCAATAGGAGCAGGAGTCTTTTCAACTAAATCATTCATAGAAAAAAGTACTGAAGCTGTGAGAGACGAACGAGAAATTTCAGTTTGAGAGACTCTCGGTGTAGACGCCTTAAACACAAAATATCCTATCACACTTCTAGCTTTGCTGATTGGTTTTATCACAAGACGAAGCGTCTTGCCAGGCAGTGAAGATATTTGCTGAGCAACCTGTCCTTTCTCATTAATTGACATAACAACATTCAAATCAACAAGTTCTCCAGCCGTCCGAGCGAATACAAATTCCGAAGGCAGATTTTGTTTAGCTAAAATTGAAAATTTTGCAAGAGGCAATCCTTGAATAAGAGCTATCTTGCCCGTGCCGACACTGCCTATCATTTTTTCATTTATATAAGAAATTCCTGGAACATTAAGAGAAACACCTTTTAATTTATTTAAATCAGCCAATCTTTCCGCGCCAACTGTTTTAAGCGTATTGGTAAGCTCAGAAAGTCCCGGAAGATTTAAAGAAATGCCAGTTAATTTACTCATATCCGTCAACCTATCCACACCAACATCTTTAAGTGTTTTTTTAAGTTCAGGAAATTTTAAAGCAAGAGCACGAACTTCATAAGGTAAAGGTGCAAAGACGAAAGATCTAATAGCCTCCACTGGCAAAAGATTCCATCGTGATTTAAATGAGATAGGTGAAATTTTAGGAATTTTAACAATTACTATTACAGGTTTTTCTTTAGGTTTGAAAAAATTTAGTGTTGAATTAAAAACTAAATTTATGGTTCCTCCTATTTTATCTAAAACAACTATAATGGGATTTTCAACAACTGGTGACTTTATTATCTGATCTTTAACAACTGGTAATATTGTTATTTGATTTTCAACAACTGGAGGTATAACAATAGTTGTCGGTGGTAGCCCAGCTCCACCATGACGACCCTTTCCACTACTACTGCCACCCGTACCGCCACCTGCAACAAAACGAGAACTTGCTGGTCTCCAATCAGTTTTTAATTTAAAATTTGCTTCATTGCAAGAGTTTATTGTGCCAGCACAATTAAAATTAATTCTACTATTATCAGACTTTATGATCGCATAACCCAAAAACTCTCCATTTAGATTTATCTTCACTCCACCAAAATTAATCCAACCAAGATTTGAACTCCAAGCAAAACCAGAAAGTGTTCCTTCGCCATCATTCTTAATTCCCGACGAAGATGGGTTTAAATTTATCCAACCATATTGGCTACTCCAAGCTTTTCCGGAAATACCACTATCATTAACCATCACATTGCAATTATCACAACCAAAATTCAACCAACCAATATTCTCCCCCCAAGCATATTTATATGTTACATCGATTGTGCCATTCGTTTCTGACGCAAAAACTAAATTAATAGAAATTAACATAAAAAAAACAAAAAAAACTATTATTATTTTTAATAAATTTCCTAACATATTTTTACATCTTACCTTGATAAAAAATTTAACCTAATTTAAATCAAGGCTTATAGATTATAACACGTATAAAAGTTAGAATACAATATTAACAAGCCTGTTTTTGATATAAATAAATCTTTTAATTTCTTTTCCTGCCATATGCCTTGAGATAGTTTCATCTACAAGAACTTTCTTTTTTACATCATCTTCAGACGCTTCAACTTGAATCATAATTTCAGATCTAACTTTTCCATTTATTTGTATTACGATTTTGACTTCTTCATCTTTAATCAAACTCTCGTCCCATTTTGGCCAAGCTGAAAGATTGATAGACTTTTTTTCACCAAGCATTGACCACAATTCTTCTGTAACATGTGGTGCAAATGGTGATAGAATTTGTAAAAACATTTTAAAATCTTGAGCCGACACATACTCGGCTTTTTCCATTTCTGTCGCTAATATCATCATACTGGAAATCGCTGTATTGAAACGCATCTCTTCTATATCTTCAGAAACTTTTTTAATAGTTTTATGGAGAAGTTTAACAACCTCATCCCCCGCCTTCTCCTGAAAGGGGAAGTGGCTAATTCCCCCTCGCCTTTCAGGAGAGGGTTTGGGTGAGGTGTTTTTTGGCTGTGTCGCTACTTTTTCTCCTAATCTCCAAACTCTCTCAATAAATCTTCTCGGCCCAACCATTCCATCTGCGCTCCAAGATACTGATTGATCAAAAGGACCCATAAACATTTCATATAATCTAAAACTATCTGCACCATAAATCTTCACTACGTCTTCTGGGTCTACTCCATTGCCTTTTGATTTTGAAAATTTTGTTCCATCATCAGCCAATATCATCCCGTGAGATGTACGTTTCATATATGGTTCACTTGTCGGCACTAATTTCAAATCATATAAAAATTTATGCCAAAAACGCGAATACAATAAATGAAGAGTCGTATGCTCCATGCCACCGTTGTACCAATCCACTTGATTCCAATATTTTAAACTTTTACTCGAAGCAAATTCTTTATTATTTTTTGGATCCACATATCTCAAATAATACCAAGAGCTTCCAGCCCAGTTTGGCATTGTGTCAGTTTCACGTTTTGCTTTACCTTTACATTTTGGGCATTTAACATTGACCCATTTTGTAACATTTGCGAGAGGAGATTCCCCACTATCTGTAGGCTGATATTTCTTAATATTAGGAAGCTTTACGGGTAAATCTTTTTCAGGCACTGGTATCCAACCACATTTTTCACAATTAATAAGTGGAATAGGTTCACCCCAATATCTTTGTCTTGAAAAAATCCAATCACGAAGTTTGAAAGTTGTTATCTTTTTTCCAAAATCTTCAAAACCAGCTTTTTTATAATTTTCAACAATTAGTAACTTAAATTTATCAGCAAATTCTTTATCTCTAGCATCATCTGCAGGCACAGCCATTATTGCCCCAGTACCGTAATTCGCAAGGACATAATCAGCAACCCAGACAGGAATTTCTTCTTTTGTTGCTGGATTAATTGCCTTTATATATTTTAATTCAACTCCAGTCTTAATCTTTTCTCCTATTCTGTCTATTTCAGTTTTATTTTTAGTTTCCAAAATATACTTTTCTACTTCACTAAAATTCTCAATCTGAGATTTCAATTTTTGAATCAACTCATGCTCTGGCGCAAGCACTAAATAAGTAGCTCCAAAAATTGTATCTGGTCTTGTAGTAAAAACTTTAACAAAAGAATCACTAGAAGAAATTTTAAAATCAATTTCAGAACCCTCAGACTTTCCTATCCAATTCCTCTGTTGAATTTTAATTTTTTCTAAATAATTTACAGTATCTAAATCTTTATCAAGCCTATCAGCGTATTTAGTAATAGCGAGCATCCATTGTTCTTTTTCACGTTTTTCTGTAATTCCACCACAACGTTCACATTTACCATCCACGACTTCTTCGTTTGCTAAACCAATCTTGCATGAAGGACACCAATTTATCTGGGTACGTTTTTTATACGCTAAACCTTTTTTAAAAAATTGTAAAAATATCCATTGCGTCCACTTATAATATTTTGGATCAGTAGTATTTATTTCACGTGACCAATCAAAAGAGAAACCAAGAGCCTTTAATTGTCTACGAAATGTATCTGTATTATCTTTTGTAACTTTTATAGGATGAATGCCTGTCTTGATAGCATAGTTCTCTGTCGGTAAACCAAAGGCATCCCAACCTATTGGGTAAAGCACATTGAAACCTTCCATTCTGCGCTTACGAGAAATAACATCCATAGCAGTATTGGAACGCACATGTCCTGCATGCATTCCGACACCAGAAGGATAAGGAAACTCAATTAAACCATAGAATTTGGGGGTTTTTGAATTATTTTTAGCATGATAGATACCCTTTTTCTCCCATTCTTTTTGCCACTTTTTTTCTATTTTTAGATGATTATATTCTTTCATACACTATATAATAAACAAAAAACCACCTTTATGCAAAGTGGTTTTTTGTTTTACAATTATTATCTCAATTCCTTTAGACTCCTGGCATTGACTTGGGAGGATTATTATTCGGCCTTACACTTTCATTAAAACAATAATGTCCAGCGGGGTGAATCCATGATGAAATACCATAATTGTCATAAATAGGCATATTTGTATTATCATCTTTTGAATCTTTATTGAATTCAGCGCAAAGATTATATGTTGTATCTGTTTGATCATCAGTCTTCACAACATACTCATATGGTTTTTGAGTTTGAGAATCCAATTTAATAACATAATAATTCCCATTTGCCATTTCTTCAATAGTTGATGGTAAAAAACCTTTACTTGAATAAAAACTTCTAACTTGATTATTTAAATTCTGTAAATCAGAAACTTTTTGTTCATCATATTTTATAAGTCTTTGTGTGCGAGGTGAACCAAGAACTGAAAACCCCCAAATGATTGAACCAATAACAATAACACCTGCAATAACTCTCCAAACTATTCTGTAAGTTCTTGTTAATTTTTTTCTAAGATCAGAAATAAAATAAATGAAAAGACCAGAAGAAACAACAAGTAAAGCTAAAACTTTAAGAAGAAAACCAGTAGTTAATTCTCGTCCATCAATAAAATAAAAAACTACAGTCACTAGATCTCCTGCTATGATACAGCCAGATACAAAAAGAGTTATATATGTAAAACCTCTATGAATAAGAGTATTCTGCATGTCTGGATCTACTCTGTATGATCTTTCCAAGAAATACATCAAAATAATAAAAATGGGAAGAAGGACAACAAGAGTAGCCACGGGCCAACTGATTGAAGAACTTCCATAATAATTATATCCATTCGTAATTTTAGGATAAGCAGTATTGATTACAGTAAATAATAAACCAAGAAGATTACCTACCAATGTATACAATATACCGAAAGCTCCTAAATTAAGAAAAAAATCTTTTGCATTAACCTTGGGTTTTATTTGATTTGGATCCATATTATTTGTTTTGCGATTATAATTAATAAGAACGACTATAATAAATATTATGCTAATAAAAATTACGAAGGGTACAATAAGACGAATCAAAAACATATAATTAGACATCTAGTTATTATACGCTCCAGACAGCTGTATTAGCAAGCGGGATAATGCGATTATTGGATTTTTCCAATACGCAAAGCTCACCAGTCTCGACACTGCCAGAAAAATCTTTCATCGTTTCTTCAAGCGCGTAACCTAAAGAAAGTGAAGAAGAATCAATGGCGTATGAAGTCAAAATAACAAAAAGAGGTTTATCACTCAAAACTTTTTTTACAGAAGCGAGAAGTTTCGGAAGCATTTCTTCTATCTTCCAAACCTCTCCTTTTGGTCCCCTACCAAACTTTGGTGGATCCATAATTATGGCATCATATTTATTTCCTCTTTTAGCTTCACGTTCGAGAAATTTTATTGCATCATCTTCTATGATACGCATAGGTGCCTGAGCAAGCTCATCATTTATTTCCTGATTTTCTTTTGCCCATTTTAAAATTTGTTTTGAAGCATCCAAATGTGTCACTTCTGCACCAGCTCGAAGAGCAAAGAGGCTCGCCACACCAGTATAACCGAATAAATTTAAAAATTTAATATTCCCCTCTTGAGGGGTGGCTCGCTTGCGAGACGGGGTGGATGCATTTCCACCTCCCCCTAAAGGGTACTCCTCAAGAGGAGAATAATTCTGTTTCGCTATAGTATTTTCTATAAAATCCCAGTGGCTTGCCTGTTCGGGGAAAAATCCTAAATGTCTAAAAGGTGTAGGTGAAGCAAGAAATTTAATACCTTTATATTGCATCTCCCATCTGTCTTCCGTTTTATTCTGCATTTTCCATCCCGCCTTGGCTCCAACTTTTGAACTCCAAAATTTTCCATCAGCCTTCGCCCACAATTGTTGAACACTCGGTGTTGAACACTTTGACCATACAGCATTTTCACAAGGACGCACAAAAGTATAAGAACCAAATCGTTCCAACTTTTCTCCCTCTCCTGTATCCAAAAGTTCATAATCCTGCCTGCCCGCCGAACTGGAGGGCCAATCCTTTGAACAAAAAATTTTAATTTCATTACTCATATTAAAAATTCTATCACATCACCATCTTTTACGATATATTCTTTGCCTTCAGTTCTAACCCAACCCTTTTCTCTGGCCTTAGCATAAGAACCAGCTTCTAATAATTTATCTGTAGATATAACTTCAGCGCGAATAAATTTATCTTTAAAATCAGTATGAATAGCCATACCAGCTACAGGTGCAGTAGAACCTATCTTTATGGTCCATGCCCTCGTCTCATCTTCTCCAGTTGTGAAAAATGTTTCCAAACCTAAAAGCTTATAACTTTGTTTTATTAAATCATCAAAACCAGATTCAAATACAGGATCTATTTTTACAGAAAGACCGGATAAATTTATGTTAATATTCTCACTCGCCTGCGACGTATTCAAAACATACAACATGGGCTTCAAAGTAAGCAAATTTAAAGATTTTATTTTAAATTTCTCTTCTTCGCTCAAGTTTGCCTCTATCGCAAAATGTCCTCCTTCTAAAACTTTCTCGATTTTTTTTAAAATTCCATCTTCAAGAATTATCTCTTTATCTCCCTTTTTTATATCTCTACTTAGACCTGCAATTCTTTTTGAAACAACTTCCATGTCCGCCAAAACGAGTTCTAGATTAATAACTCCAATGTCTTGCATCGGATCAATTTTATTTGCCACGTGAATTACAGAATTATCTTCAAAAGTTCTGACAACATGAGCAATAGCATCAACCTCCCTGATATTTGTGAGAAATTTATTACCCAAACCTTCTCCCTTTGAAGCACCAGCGACTAGACCAGCAATGTCTACGAATTCAATAACTGCAGGAACTGTTTTTTTTGATTTAGAAAATTCTGAAAGTTTACCAACTCTTTCGTCTGGCACAGGCACAATACCTACTGATGGATCAATGGTACAAAAAGGATAATTTTCAGCTGGAACACTTTTCTTTGTTAAAGCATTAAAAAGCGTAGACTTACCTACATTTGGAAGACCCACAATTCCGATTGAAAGTGACATAGTACAACTATTACTCTTTTTTTAAAAAAACTCAAGTAAAAATTTATTTATATATATATTAAATCATATATTTACAAAATAAATTATGAAAAAATACAAAAAAGATGTATATTTCATATTATGAATAACTATAAAAATG
>JBAWYA010000032.1:0-7453 GCA_037143815.1 bacterium
GATCCACCTTTGGCGGAAAAGAAAAAAGTTCTTGGCCAATATGCATAAGCTCTAAATTTGTTGTAATTTTTTACTGCGTCATCATTTAAGTTTATGAGTCCATCTTCTTTTTGAATTTTCTTGCAAACGGAAGCAAGGCTTCCGTTTTGGGGAATAGGTTTTATTTTTTCAGCAACAAACTCTGGCAAGGTTTTTATTAAAAGTTCTGCTCCGATTTTTATCAAGCGTTTGCGTAAATCTGGGGATTTTTCATTTGCGAGTATTTCAACTTTTTCTTGAGCAATAATTGGCCCAGAGTCCATTTTGAAAGCCATTTTTTGTATTGTTATTCCAGTCTCTGTGTCTCCATTTAAAATTGCAGATTCAACAGGTGATGCTCCACGATATTTTGGTAATAATGAATAGTGGATATTAATAGAACCAAGTTTTGGTATATTTATAATATTTTCTGGTATTATTTTGCCATAAGCTACTACAACAAAGAGGTCGGGGATATTTTGCTCACCACGAAAGTTTTCTGCTGAAAATTTTCTCTGTCCGTCACCGTCGCTCCTACCAAGGGTTCTCAAAATATCCCCGACCTCTTTGTCTTCTAATTTTTCTGGTTTGAGACAGGGTATATTATTTTTTTCAGCAAAAACAGCGACAGGGGAGCTTTCTAAATGCATTCCTCTACCTTTTTTTGCATCGGGAGAAGTTATAATTAAAGATGGCACATAACCATTTTGCTTTAGTATTTCTAAAGTTTCACTTGCTACATCTGGTGTACCCCAAAATACAAAATTTAAATTAGTCATTATTGTTTTATTCATTTTATTAAAGCTATTAGCTAAAAGCTACAAGCTACTTGTGTGGAAGCTCCTCTTCTTTGATCTCTTTTGCGTGATCGATGAAAAGTATGCCATTTAGGTGATCTGTTTCATGTTGAAAGATTTGTGCTAACAATCCAGACGCTCCTCTTGTAAATTTATTACCATTTTCGTCATAAGCGGTAACTGTCGCCTTGAGAGATCTAAAAGTCTTGCCATAAAGTGGACGGACAGATAGGCAACCTTCTGGTAACCATTCTTTTTTGCGTGAAAGTCTTGAAATCTTTGGATTAATAAAAACCATATTTTTTTCAATCGGAGGATTTTCTTTGATAGGTTCATTATTCGCTTCCAGTAGCATATTGTCATCTATTTCTTCGTCACTTTGTAGAGCATTTTGTTTTAAAAATCCTGTTGTAAAGACTTTACCTGCAACTACAAATATTCTTAATGAATATCCAATCTGTGGTGCTGCTATGGCCACACCATCATTCTGACTTCCAAGTGCTTCACTCATTTCTTTTAGTATTTTTTTTATTTTAGCTGTTTGGATTTCCTCTATGGGAACTTCTTTTGCTATTTCATGGAGTACTTTTTCTTCTTTTTGCAATATTTTTTTTTGCATTGTATTTTTTTATTTGAAAACTATAAGCTAAAAATTACAAGTTAAACTTTTTATTTGAGCTCTTTTAGATATTCTAAAAGTTTATCTAATTTTATTGTATCTTGAGATCTACTTGCCATATCTCGAATTATAACAGAATTATCTAAGGCTTCTTTGACTCCAAAAATAAGAGCATAAGGGACGGCTAGCTTTTCAGCAATTGCTAATTGAGAGCCGAGACTGTCTTTTGAGAGTGATTGAGTTATTGGTATGTGAGCCTTGCGTAGTATCTCAATTATATTTAGGCTTTTTAGTTTTGCTTCAGAACCAAGTTGAATAAAATAAATTTTTGGTTTTTTCATTATGCGAGGTGAAAGTTTCTTGTACCAAGGTGATGCCACTATTCTGTCTACTCCAATAGAAAATCCTACTGCTGGCACATCTTTTTTACTACCCAATTGTTTTGCTAAATAATCATAGCGTCCACCACCACCGAGAGCTATTGGGCTTCCATCTTCTGCTCCTCCTTGCTCGATAATTTCATAAACAGTTCGAGTGTAATATGAAAGTCCTCGTACTAAATTTTTATTTATATTGTATTGTATGTTCATTTCTTCTAAATATTCTAATACTTCTTTGAAATGTTTCTTGCATGAAGGGCAAAGAAAAGAAATTGAATCTGGGGCATTTAGATTTATTTCTTTGGTTTTTTCTTCTTTGGAATCTAATATCCGAAGTGGATTTTTCTTTAGTCTCTCTCTATCAATAGCAGGGAGCTGGCTTGCATTCTTTTTATAGTAATTTGTGAGTTCTCTAATATATCCATTTCGGCATTCTTTATCACCAATTGAATTAATATCAATAGAAAGATTTTTTGCTCCGGCTTCTTCTAAAATACTCATACTAGCTTTTATTACTAGCGCATCCATTATGCTTTTATCACTTCCAAGTACATCTAGATCAAATTGATAAAATTGACGATAGCGTCCACGTTGGGGTTTGTCATGTCTAAAAATTGGACCGTATTGATACATCATTACTGGTTGAGGCATAGTTTGCATTCCATGTTCTATATAAGCACGCATTAATGGGGCAGTGTGTTCTGGTCTAAGAGCTAGATAATCGTCTCCTTTGGTTTTTAGAGAATACATTTCTTTATCCACTATGTCTGTGCCTTCACCGATGGTTGTGGTAAAGATATCTTCGTGTTCCATTATTGGAGTTTCGATTGGCTTGAAACCATAATATACCGCTACCTCTTGTGCCTTTTCAAAAAATCCTTGAAAAGAATAATATTCTTCATTCATCAAATCTCTCATTCCTTTTGGTGAAGACACTTCTGCTCCTTTGTTTTTTATTTTCTTCATAAATTTATTTTACTTGTTTATAATCTCCTGGCATTATGCCTACTTCTTTTATTGGTAATAAACGTAGGAATGCTCTTCCTACTAATAATTTTTTATTTACAAGTCCCCAATATCTAGAATCAGAACTGGCATTTCTGTTGTCGCCCATTACAAAATATTCATCATTTCCAGTTGTGTATGTATTTGTAGTATTAAATGGTTCACGAATATATGGTTCATCTAGTGTTATGCTTGCGCAATCGACTATTTTGGCACATGGAAATATTGTGACTTTTCCATTATTGATTTCTATTGTTTCGTGTGGAAGACCTATTATTCTTTTTATAAAAAATTTCTTTTGATCATTTGGGTAGCGAAATATTACTACGTCATCTCTTTTTGGATTACCGATTTCGTATGATAGTTTGTCTACTATTAAGTAGTTTGAATTTTGGAAAGTGGGAACCATAGAGTCTCCTGATACGACGAATGGTTCTGCAATGAATAAGCGGACGGGGACGACTATTATCAATGCTATAAGTATAAAACGCACAATCTCCCAAAATGATTGTTTTGCGGATTGTTGATTTTCTGGTGTTTTATTTTCCATATGTAACAACATAATAGCATAAAAATTCCTTGACATGATGTATTATAATGTTTTATGATAAAATTCTTTTTTAATATATATTTTGTATTTTGTGCTATCATATATTTATGAAATTGGTTGTTGGATTGGGAAATCCGGGAAAAGAATATGAAAATACTAGACACAATACTGGTCGTATTGTTGTTGGCTTGATAGAGGAAAAACTATCCGCCAAAGGCGGACCCGCCTCGGGTGGGAAAATCAAATTTTTAACTCCTGATAATTTTATGAATAATTCCGGAAAAGCTGTGGCTCCTTTGATAAAAGCCAAGAAAGATTTAAAAGATCTTATTGTGATATATGATGATGTCGATTTGCCTTTGGGGAAAATGAAAATTTCTTTCAATCGTTCTTCGGGTGGTCATAATGGTTTGAATTCTATTATTAAAGCTTTGAAGAGTGAAGAATTTTTGCGTATACGTGTAGGTATTTCTCCTGAAAAGAAATCCGCCCAAGGCGGACTAGCTGTTGCTAGAAAACCAAAAGGTGAAAAAGCTATGTTGGAGTTCTTGCTTGGAGAATACAAGAAATCAGAATTGGAAATAATTAAAAAACTTTCAAAAAAGATAATTGAAGCGATAGAGGTTATATTTACCGAAAGCAAAGAAAAAGCTATGAGTTTGTATAATAATTAAATTTCTTTTACCGCTTCTATAATAATACTTTTTTCGCCATTTCTTAAAGAAATTTTTCCTGAAAAAGCTATACATTTTTCTGGAACCAATATATCTATTGAGTCTTTGAATGTGGAAGGGAAACAGACTGCTTCTATGGAATCAGTGAGATCTGATATTTTCAAGAATGCCATGCGTTCATTATTTTTGGTTATTACTTGTCTTACTGTGTCTATTATTCCAGCGATGGTTATTTGTATTCCATTACCCAAATTGCCTTCTTTGTTTTCTTTTATTTTTTTAATATTTACGTTTCTACTTTCTAGTTTTGAACGAATACGATCTAGAGGATGTCCAGAAATATAAAGTCCTAGTAATTCTTTTTCCCAAAGTAATTTTTCTGCTTGTGTTGCTTCTTTTGCATTTTGTAGTTTAAATTCTGGGGCTGATACTTTTGTCGCTCCACCAAAGAGAGAAACTTGGTTTTCATTTTGTTTATTTATTTCATGATTATATAAGAGCATTCCTTCTAGATTTGCGAGTAATATCCCTCTGTCTGACCATTCATCCATACATCCAGATTTAATCAATGCCTCCATTGATTTTTTATTTAAATTTTTGTGTTTGATTCTATCGAGGAAATCAGAAATTGATTTAAATCTACCGTTATTCTTTCTCTCTTTTGTAATGCTATCTGCGATATCGGTTCCTAGATTTTTAATTGTATAAAATCCAAATCTTATTTTTTTGCTTTTATTTTGTTCACTGATTATTGTGTCTTTTTCATTTGGTAAGCAAGTAAAACCACCATAACTTTCATTGATATGTGGTGGGAGGACTGGTATGTCCATATTTTTACACTCATTGATTATTTCAGATATTTTTTCTACATCACCAGATTCTGCAGTGAGTATGGCTGCCATATATTCGACGGGGTAGTTAGCTTTCATATAAGCTGTCTGATAGGCAACTTTACCATAAGATGCTGCGTGTGCTTTATTGAAACCATAAGCTTGGAAAGGTTCAAAAAGTTTCCAAAGTTTCTCAGCAAATTCTGGAGTTTGTCCGTTTGCAATTATGCCTTTGGTAAGTTTCTCTCTTTGTGCTGCCATTTCTTTTGGTATTTTTTTACCTACAGCTTTTCGAAATTTATCAGCTTCTTCCCAATTGTATCCGGCGAGTTCAATAGCAGAGAATAGAAGGTCGTCTTGATAGACAATCAGTCCATAAGATTCACCTAAGAATTTTTTCATTCGTGGATCTAAATAAGTCACAAGTCTAGGATTATGTTTACGTTTAATATATTCAGGTATGGATTCCATTGGGCCCGGACGATACAGAGCAACCATCGCATTTATGTCATGTATTGATGTTGGTTTTAACTCTTTTAAATATCTAGTCATCCCTGAACCATTTAATTGAAACAGTCCTTCTGTTTGGCCGGAGGCTAATAATTCAAAAGTTCTTTTATCATCAAGTGGAATACGTTCAATATCTATATCTATATTGTAGAATTTTTTTACTAAGGAAACAGCATCAGCTAAAATAGATAAGTTTCTAATACCCAAGAAGTCAAATTTTAAAAGTCCCGCTTCTTCTATATTATACATATCATATTGAGTGATTATTTTATTTTCTCCTTTTGGATCATATTGAAGTGGAACATATTCCACTAAAGGAAGAGGGGAAATAACCACTCCTGCTGCGTGCACTGAAATATGTCTTACGCATCCTTCGAGTTTCTTTGCTAGATCTATTATTTTTTTTGTATCTTTTTCTTTTTTATATGCATCTTTTAATTCTGGCACTATTTCTATAGCATGGTCTATTGTCATTGGCATTCCTTGTGAACCGATAGGAATCATTTTTGAGAGTCTGTCACCTATTACATAAGGATAAGCTAAAGCACGGGCGACATCTTTTACAGCACCTCGAGCCATCATTGTACCGAAAGTTCCTATTTGTGCCACTTTATCTGCACCATATTTACTTTTAGCATATTCGATCATTTCGTCTCGTCTATTGTCGGCGTAGTCCATATCAATATCGGGTGGTGACGGACGAAATGGGTTTAGAAATCTTTCAAAGGGTAATTTATATTCTATTGGGTTTACGTTTGTGATTCCAAGGAGATATGTTGCCATAGATCCCGCCACAGAGCCTCTGATTGTCGTTAGAATTTTATTTTCTTTTGCATATCTTAATAGATCACCGACAACCAAGAAATATGGGGCATATCCTTTATCTTTAATAACTTTTAATTCATATTCCACACGTTCTTTTATTTCTGGTGTTTCTTTTAAATTTAATCTAGCAAAACCTTTATAAGCAAGCTCGCGCAATTTTTCATCATAACTTTTTCCATCTTCAACTTTAAAATCTGGGAAGACCCATTTTCCGAGTTCAAGTTCTAAATTGCACATTTCTGCCACCTTCATAGTATTTTCTACTGCTTCAGGAATGTCTTTGAAAATTTCTAATGCTTTTTTTGTATTCAAGAAAGAAAAATCATCATTTGAGAATTCAAATTTAGCGCCGTCTTTGCTGTCACCTTGAGTATTTATTTGTAATAGTGTGTGGTGTGCATCGTGGTCGTCACTGCATGGATAATGTGAATCTTGGGTTGCGACGACGGGAATGTTGTGTTTTTTAGCAATTTTAATCAACGATGTGCGTACTTCTTTGTCATTTTCAACTGATGGATGACATTGTATTTCTATGAAATAATTTTCTTTACCAAATATATTTTGATATTCAAGTACTAACTCATCAGCTTTTTTAAGATCATTTTTTAAAACTGTTTGTGATAATTCTCCACCTAAACATCCGGATAAGGCAATGATTCCGTTTGAATATTTTTTTAGTATTTCTTTATCCATTCTTGGTTTGTAATAATATCCTTCCAAGTTGGCAAGAGTTACTAATTTCATTAAATTTTTATAACCTTCTAAATTTTTAGCAAGCAATGTCAGATGGTAATATCTTTTTGTGCCTCCCGCTTCAGCTATTTTATCTTTACGATTTCCAGCTGTCATATATGCTTCCACTCCGATGATTGGTTTTACTCCCGCCGAGGTACATTTTTTGTAGAGTTCAATCGCGCCGTACATATTGCCGTGATCGGTAATCGCGACAGCCGGCATGCCGTCGGCTTTTGCAAACGCGACAAGATTTTCAATTTTTGAAAGACCATCCAGAAGGGAATAGTGCGAGTGCGTATGAAGATGGACGAATTTTTTTGTGTCGGACATAGTGCTAGTATATCAGTTTTGAGCGCGTGAGAAAAACTTGACTAAAAACATAATTAGTAGTACAATTAAAATCAGATAAAAAAAAGAGGAGCAGTAATGAAAAAGTTATTTTTAAAGGCAATACTTATCGGTATGTTTTTGGGTGTCGTCGGTTGTACAGCAGAGGTTCCTGTGAAAATG
>JBAWYA010000033.1:0-7328 GCA_037143815.1 bacterium
GTGCTAAATAAACAAACATCACCATGGTCAAATCCCAATGTTCTGTCAGCGCAAAATATATACTAAAAACGTTCGCGACATCTAAAAAATACAAAGATATATCCGAGAATATGCTCGTTCTATCACCTTCCATAATATCTTTACCCATATTTTGTGACTCCATTGTTATGCGCATAGCAGTAATCAAAAAAATTAAAAACCCACATAATTCATTTTAACACAACTTAAGCTGTTCTCATTAGCTACTTTAACAAATTAAAATGGATTAAGATATGTGTAATATTTGAAACTAGAATTACAGAAAAATCATTTCAACGACATTCTTACATTCTTGAGAATGTCGGAATGTCACTAAACACTTTAACAAATTAAAATGGATTAAGATATGTGTAATCTTTGAAACTAGAATCGCGGAGAGTAAGATTATTCATATTTCACAAAAATTTTTCTTGCGAATAGCCATGAAATGCTTTTAAACATAAACGCTCACCCCATTACCTAAATAACTTTCATAAATATGACTAAAAATTTTTGCAGTTTTTGCTTCTATGAGTCCTTCATCATACGGGCTAGGTAATTCTTCGTAAAGAACATCTTTAATAGCCACAAGCACTCCTGCACGACCCTGTTGCGTTCTCCTCCAGTCAAGGACAAGAGCAACTTCTTTTAATTTTTCTAATAAATCTTTAGCAACTTTTTTAATTTCCTTTATTTCTTGTTCTTTAAGTTCTGGTTTATATAATAAATCAAAAATCGCCAACTCTTCTTCGTTTAATTCTTCACGAGTAGAACGTTGCTCTTCATCCCCTAAAGATTTAGCAAATTTTAAAAGGGCTTCAAAAAACTCCTCGATATTTTTAGATCCTGCATTATATTCTGCAAGTAATTTTTCAAACGCTTCGATAAGTCGATCGCGTGTTGGATTTAATTTCACCAACTCAGCTAATTTACTAGCAATAGATTGTCTCAATTTTTCTGCTTGTGTATGTTTATTTTTCTCAAAAAACTTTTTTAATTTTTCAAAATCAATCTTGCTTAAATCGTATGGTTTGTAATCATCAGAGATAGTGTATCCGTCTGTCTTTATCGCCTTATCAAGTAGATTTTCTATTGCATCAGATATATCATCTACATCAATTTCTTTTCGTGTTAATACTCTTATACGTTCAGCAAGTACTCTATATAATTTTACTTCTTCAAAAAATTCTCCTGCTTGCCTATCTGGCAAAATAGCCCCAAAAAGTTGTGCTGTGCGATTACTTAATGAAATAAATTCATTTTTTGATTCTTCGTTGGTTAATATTTCATCAACTGCTTCCCCAATAAAAGCTAATTTTTCAAAATCTTTTGAATCTTGTATTTCTTTAATATTTATATTAATTTCATTACAAAAATTTTTTGTTTCTTCTAGAATACTTCGAAGCTCTTTTACTAATTCACCCTTTTCTTTAATCGGTGTATCCTTATCATCACCTCGTATTCCATAAATCGCAAGTGCTTTTTTGAGATTCCTAAACACACCTATATAATCTACAATCAAACCATTATTTTTACCTTTTGCCACACGATTTGCTCGTGCAATTGTTTGCATCAACGTATGATTTTTCATTGGCTTATCTAAATACATTGTAGAAACAACAGGTGCATCAAAACCAGTCAGCCACATGCTACACACAATCACAATTTTTAGTGGATCATTTTTATCTTTAAATTTTGTCTCCAAATCTTCATTTATCATTCTTCTGTGGTGTGTTTCAATATCAAGTTCTTTTTCTTTAAAGTCTGCAATTTCATTCTGACTAGAACTAATAACAACTGCAATATCCGGACAGTTTGGCTGTACTTTCATTTTGTTATACATTTTTACTGCTGTCGGTCTATCAATCGCCACAAACATAGCCTTACCATCAGATCCACGATTATTAAAATGCTCTATTACATCTTTTGCTATTGTGTCTAATCGTTCTTCACTTGTTATGAAATGATATTCCTTATTAAATTCTCTTTCTAGTTTCTTTTCTTGGTCTTTACCAATTTCAAATGTATCAAATACTGTACCCAAATCTTTTCCCAAAGAATCAAGGTCTAAACTAAGTGTAGGAATTCTATTTTCATAAAAAAGAGGGACAGTTGCTCCATCATCTACAGATTGTTTAAAATCATAAACACTTACATATTCTCCAAATGTTTGTTTTGTTTGTTCTTCTTCACCAGCTATTAATGGAGTTCCTGTAAATCCTATAAACGAAGCATTCGGCAATGCTTTACGCATATTATATGCAAGAGTATCATACTGACTTCTATGTGCTTCATCTGTCATTACGATAATATCGCTCCTTTCTGAAAGAACTGGAAATTCTGTTTCTTCTCCTGTTGTTTGAAATTTTTGGATGAGAGTAAATATATTTCTATGGTCTTGTTTAAGTAATTCACGCAAATTTACGACAGAGTCTGCTCGTACACTTTCTTCTGGCTCAAGCACTGCGCCAGTATTGGCAAAATTTTTATAAATTTGTCTATCAAGCTCTTGCCTATCTGTCACAACAATAAAAGTATAATTACCTGTATGTTTTCGTAAAATTTTCTGACTAAAAAATACCATTGAATAACTTTTACCCCCACCTTGTGTATGCCAAAAAACACCGATGCGACCATTATTTTCTTCTCTTTTTTCAAATGATTTAATTGCTCTGTTTACTCCTAAGTATTGATGATTCTTTGCTGTAAGTTTTATTACTCCACCAGTTGTATCTTCAAAAAGTGTAAAATTTTCTATGATATCAAGCAAACGTGACTTTTCACACACTCCACGAAGAATTGTTTCCAGGTTCACCTTCCCTTTCTCTTCTTCTTCACTAATTCTTTTCCATTCATTAAAATGCTCAAATCCACTTGTGATTGTCCCGAGCTTAGCATCTAGCCCATTACTTAAAATAACTAATTGGTTATACCAGAAAATCTGTGGAATTGTATCTTTATAATCTTTTAGATTATCATCAAATGCATCTCGTAAATTTTTATGTGCCGCCTTTAATTCAACAAATACTAACGGTAGCCCATTCACAAAACCAATCAAATCTGCCCGACGTTTATACATATCACCTGTAATCCACATTTGGGAAACTAATAGAAAATGATTATTTTCTATATTATCAAAATCAATTACTTTAACTGTTTCAATTTCTCGCACACCAGCTTCATTTTCTACCTCTACTTTTACTCCATTTTTTATCAAGTTATATATTTCTTTATTAGCCTGCACTATACTCATTCTAGAACGGTCTTTTATTATTTCATCAATAGCTAAATTTAATGCTTCAGTAGAAACATCAGGATTTAATTTAACTAATGCAATTTTTAAATACTGCACCAGTACTACTTCACCTTGGTGTTCACGATATAATTCAGCTTCTCCTTTATCATCAAAAGCATTGACATGACAACTCTCGTTTGGATGTTCTGTGTCTTCCCAAAGCTCCTCGAATAATCGAATCGCCGGCTGTTCTATCAAATTGTCTTCATTAAATGGGTTCATAGATTAATTTAATATAAATTGAAATCCTTGAGTTTTTAAATTTTGATTATTAAGTTGCTCCTGCTTATGTAAAAAGAAAATTGAGGTTAATAAAAATATTATACACAAAATAATTGCGGGATTACAGAACATTTCCTTAATTTTTATCACGAAGTCTTTATTATTAAAATTTTTAATAGATAAATTATTTAAAACAATTGCGAATAACAATAATCCACCTAGTGTAAAAGAAGCAATTCCTAGTAAATTATATACGCCTTCAATTTTTGAAAATATTTGAATTTGAATGGAAACAAAAGTTATTAATGATGCAAAAACTCCAAATGTTACAAAAAATTCATGTCGGGATTGACTTACGGCTGACTCTATAATTTTTTTAGCAATATCAGAATCTGGCGATAAATTAATCGTACTATCTCCATGTTCTCTTGTACTTCCACCATCACTACTAAAAGGTATGCTTGGGGCAATAGTTACTGGAACTTCTTTTTGTGTTTCTTGATTTTCCATGTTATTTATCAAAATCTGGAATAAGAGCTTTTAAAGGGAAAAAAGTTACTCGACCAGAAGTATTTCCCATTATTGCAACCATCGGAACTGTTGGTCCTCCAATTGTTAGCGAGCCATCCATTTTATCTTGAATTGGAAAATTTAAAAATCCATCAATAAGAGTAAAGCCTGCTTCACCATGATTATTTGGTAATTGTGCGAGTTTTTGCTGAATAGCATTCTGGATTTTAGTTTTTAGTTCATTAAAAGTTTTTGGGTTCATATTGTTTAATTATTTTAATAATAAGTTTCCACCGACTAATTGTGGAATTAAAATATCACGGGTTTTTTGTAAATTTTGATTTTGTTTTATTAAATGAGATATTTCATTATAAATAGGTCTAACTAATGAAGTAAAATCTTTTAAAATACTAGTCTCCGGTTTTAAAACAGGATAAGTATTAGCTTCAGTTTGAGAAATAAAAGGCTGTGCAGCACCTCTTCTTCTCCAATAATTTGGTTTTGAAGTTACTAAATATAAATACTCTATACTTACTTCAGGAACTTTTTCGATTATTCTTATTGTATTTTTTATGCAAGACCATTTTCCTTTGGCCAACCATGTTAATCCACAATTCGCCCCAATAGCACTAAGGACAATTCCATCTTTTTCATAATCAAAATGGTCTAATTTACCATCTAAGCCAGAAGCACTAAAAGCATCATATCCATCAAGAATGTATGATTGTTTAGTGGTTGAAGTATCTCCCCATTTTATATCTGCAATTTTTCCCAAGGTAGTAATCTCCCACCCATCTGGAATTCCATTTTGTGTTGGTTTTACAAACCATTCTTTATAAATGCTTTGAGCCAGTTCTTCAAGAATTTTTATTTTTTTCTGATTCACCTCAATCAAATCATCATAAGCCCCTAAAACTTCAGCAATTTTATTTTGAGCTTGAAAAGGTGGTAATAAAATCTCCAAAGGATTAATAATATTAAGCGTAAGAAATTTTGTAGCGGCACCAGTAGATGAAGTTCTCAATTCCTCAAGTTTTTGTCTAAGCATGTAATACAAAAAACGATAATTCAAAGTATTATTCTTTTTCGCTGACAAAATATAAGTTCTTTGATAAGCATTAAACTTACCATTAAAATAAAAAAGTGGATAAATACCATTAGCATTATTACCCCCAAGTAAAACACACTCTTGATCGAAAGCATACGAATCAATTTCATAAATCTGTTGAGCGCATGTAAAAAATGGATACTGACCACCAATAACTGCCGCATTGGAATTCAACTTACCTGTTTTTAAATCACAAACCTCACCCAATTTGAGTTTCTGCCATCCTTGTTTTGTTGTTTCTGTTGTAGTGGGCATAAAAGTTTTCTTCTATTTTCTTCCACCTCTTTTTTCAACTTCGCCTTCGGTTAATTCTTTACCAGACCATCTACCTATTCTGGCTCCGCAGTCTTTACAATCTATTTCACTTATTCCGTCATAATGCTCTGGATGCATTCCATCATATTCAACCATTATTATATTTTTACCCTCACATTTTTTACATTTTTCCATAAAAATTAATTTAACTTTTAATCATTCTTATTCAAAGATGGTGGAACAAAACCATTTTGTTCAAGAACATAGAAAACTCCTCTTAGTAAATAGTTATTTGCAAATCCGATGGTATATACTCGACTTTTTCCCGGAATAGTTTGGAGCATCTCTTTGTCTTTTAATTTTCTTATTATTCGAGAACGTTGTACAGAAGATTCTTTCCCAATAATGGCTTCTAGGTCAGATGATTTTATCGTCATATCTTTGCTTTTCACAACAGAGTTTAAAATTTCAAATTCTCTCTTGGTAATATGTTTCCTCTCAAGAGAAAATGATAAAGCTGGGATTAAAACCATATTTGTTATATATTTCAAATCGAGCAAATTATCTATTTTTTCAATTTCTTTCTTTAGCCCAGAAAGAACATACTCGCACCAAATAAGCACCTTCTCTTCTTCTCCAGTGTCAGCTAACCCGAGCATATCATAATATTTATTACGATCCATACAAAAAATAGCTGTGGGATTTAATATTCTACCAGTTTTAACTTGAAAACCTTGTTTTATTAGTAAAGCATAAGTAAACATTCTGATCATACGACCATTACCATTATCAAATGGATGAATCCATGCCATTCTATGATGGGAAAGTGCTGTTATTAAAAGATCATTATGTAAATCAACTGGTGTATTAACAAAATTAATTAATTCATCAAAATATTCCTGAACTTTAATTTTCTCTGGTGGAACATGTGGTGAACCTTGAATCCCTACATCGATAGGTCTCAAATCCCCTGGGTAACGAGAACCTTCTCCTGGAGGTGGGGTTAGCCCATCTGTAATAATTTTATGAATTTCGGAAATTTGTGCTCTGGAAATTTTTGTTCCTATAGCAATATTTTCTTCGATAAAAGAAATTGCTCGTTCGATATTAAAAACTTCTTTTATTTTTTCCTCTTTCGTATCTTTTGAAACTCCTTCAATAATTTTATCTACAAATTCTGCAAGAGTTGTGTGGTTTCCTTCTATCCGCGCAGAACCTAAACTTTCCATCATTTGAAATATATTTTTTAACTGAAAAAAAATATATGGTGGCACTGGACCACCAAGACTTTTTTCTCGCAATCTTTCAAGCTCAACAATTGTTTTTGCTAAACTAGAATTCCACTTAGGATTATAAAGCTTAAGCGGGATATCTTTAAAAACCTTTTTATTTATATTATTTACATTATCTTTACTCATGATTTAACATTATACACAAAAAACCTTTGTATTACAAGCACTTATCCACAGGTGTCGCTGTCGTGATTTAACACTATACATATATCATATTTAACACATTATTTTATTAGATGATTTTCTTCAAATTCGCCTTTATCTTCTTCTCTAATTTGGCTGATTCTGTAAATAAGCCTTCTAATTCACTTGAAAGATTTTTGACCTTTTCAGTAAAATCTTCTTCAGATTCTTCAACAACTTCTGTTCCAACATAACGACCAGGATTTAATGAGTATCCGGATTCAGCAATTTCTTTTATTGTAGCCACCTTACAAAGACCTTTTATATCTTTATATTTCCCTACTCCTTTTTCTCCACGATAACTAGAAACAATATTCTTAATTTGTTCTAGTTGTTTTTCGGTAAATTCTCTATGAGCTCGATCTATTTGTGTAAAAATATTTCTAGCATCAATAAAAAGTATTTTGTCCTTGCGGTCAGTCTTCGTTTTACCTTTATCAAAAAA
>JBAWYA010000034.1:0-7139 GCA_037143815.1 bacterium
ATCGCATTAATAAAAATCACAATAAAAATTGTAATAGAAGCAACAACTAGCCCAATAGAAGAAAGCATGTTTCCAAGTAAAGCAAAAGTATCAACCATATCTTTGATAAATTTAGGTTGAGCATCAGCATATGTTTGAACTTTTGCCACTTTATCAACTCCATTTTGTTTTAAAATATCACGAACGAGAGCTGGATCAGTTCCTGATTTTAATTTTATAGATATTTCAGTGACATTAAGATCATTACGCCCAATCATACTACGTAATTGAGAATCAATCATAAAAACTCTCAAACCAAGTTCGTTTACTTTACTTTTTATAATACCTTTTATTGTAACTTCACGCTGAACCCCATGAACATTTATACGAATTTTTGTTCCTGGCACAACATCATTTAATGCAGAAAAACCAGGTGAATTTATTGGTAAATATTTCTTATCAAGTAGTGAACCTAATAAAATCTGATCATAATCTCCTGGGGCTAGATATTCTCCTTCAATTATAAATTTTGAAAGATTGGTTACTTTATCTTCAGCTATTGGATCGATGCCTGTTATAGAAGCCACAGCGGTATTTGGCTTTTCTTTTTCATTGGCGCGTGTTTTATAATTTGCTTCTAATGTTCCTCCATCTAGATATCTAGCCGACATTGCTTCCACTTGTGGTAATGATTTCACAATACTTATAACTTCCGGACTATTTTCAATATATGTTTTATTATTTAAACTAGAAATAATAACATCGCTCGTATAGTGTGTACGTACTGCGATGATGGCTCCCTGAATAAGTCCAACAAGAATTCCACTGATCACCACAAGATTTAAAAAGGTGAAAAACATCACAAATATTATCAAAAATGTGGTCCACGGATTTGATCTTTTTATTTGGCGTTTCGCAAGGAAAAATCCAATGCGAATATTTAATAAAGAAAACATATTATTTTAATGTGGAATTAACTGGGCTAAGAACCACCATATCCCCGTCTGAAAGTCCTCTAGCAACTTCAACTTGACCTAAAGCAGAAGAAATACCTAGCGCAACTTCCTTGTCTATTATTTTTTCTCCTACTTTTATTTGCACAAATTTTCTCCCATCTTTGCTGAAAACAACTCCACCAGGAACAACTATAACATTCGGTTTATTAAAGATTGTTATCGAAACATTTGCTGTCATGCCAGATTTTATACGATTATCTTTTTCTCCAAACTGGAGCTTGATTTTATAAGTCGAAACTCCATCTTTTATTGTTTCAGCTGGATCTATTGAAATAACTTTTGCATTAAATAAAACTTCTTCTCCATAAGCATCTAGGGTGACCTTCGCTTCATCTCCTAATTTTATTTGAGCAATACTTACTTCTGGCACATAACTTTCTATTTGAAAAACTTCAGCACTCATCATGGAAACCAAAGGAATATTAAGAGAGGCAATTTCACCAACTTTCGCATCAATTTTTGTTATTATTCCATCAAATGGTGCAAAAATAAATCTACCATCATAATCACTTTGTGCAGACAAAAGTGCACCTTCTACTGCCGACAAATCCTCTGGTCTAGCACTGGATTGTTTTAGGGTGAGGGCTGATTTTGCCTGATCTAAATTTGATTTAGCAATACTGATTAATCTATCTTGTGTTTCAAGGGCAGATTGATAAGCATTTAAATTTGAAAGATAGTTTGTGGCCTTTTTGTTTGGAATTGAAATTATCCAATCTGAAACAGTATTATAAGACGTAGATGGAAAACTAATATACAATCCAGAATCACCTATTGGTTGAGGATTTACAGTAGCAACTATGCCACTTCCGGTGGTAAGACCTGAGACACTAAAACTAGGTCCATTACCAGTAAAATAAATATTAATTTTTATTTGCCCCTCTTTTCCTAAAACATAATTACCACTTATTATAGGAGTAACAGTATTACTCAACAAAGAAGAAGTCATAGCTTCTAAATTAGAATTCAAAAGATTTTGATACGCAACCTTCACAGATAACCCTTGTTGTTTGACAATAGTATCATAATTGATTTGCGCTGTTTCTACCACAGCCTTTGCAACATCAATATCAGCATTCGTAGCTCCATTTACAACTTTTTCATAATTTGCTTTTGCTATTTCAAGAGTACCTTTTACGTCATTAGAATCCAAACTAATAATTTTCTGTCCTTTTTTAACTGAATCTCCAACTGAAAAATAAATTTGGTTAATCTTTGCTGAGCTCTTGAAACCAAGCTGAACACTATCTGTGGGTACCACTTTTCCAGAAACAGAAACTTGGTTAATAAAATCTTTATGGCTAACTACAATAGTATCACTCGTTACTTTTTTATTGTTAAATATGAATATTCCACCAACTATCAAAACAATAATAATAGCACCAAAAATATATTGTCTCTTTTTTAAGAGAATTAAAATCTTATTTTTTAAAATCATATATGCTCATTATACCAAACCTAAAGATAATCTCAAAGAAAAAATATTATTCATCTAAAATCTTGAAATCATCCCCTGTATTGAGGACAATCTTCTTTTGACGTATAAAATATACCACCAAAGAACTACCACCTATAAAAATAGTTAAAATGAAAGCTAAAAAATAAGAACGAATTGGATGATTTTCTACAATATCACTAGAAATAACTGACGCCACTAAATTTTTGTCTGAAACTTGTTCTTCTTCTGTAAGTGGTATTATGTCCAACGGTTTTACAACCTCTGTATTTGTCTGCTCTTTTTCAATAGGTATTTCAAGTTGCGATTGAACTGCAGTATTTTTAATTAGCACAGCAACTACCGGAACAATAACTAAAGATCCATAATCAAATACCACTCCCCATTGCGGATCAAGCAATTTTAAATTATTTTTATCATTAATAGAAAAATTAGTAATCTTGGAAGAAATAATCATCTTTTTTCCCGATCTTATCGTTGTATTTCTAGGTATTGAAAAACTTTTTCCATTACTTGAAAGTTTCCAATTTGAAATATCAGTGTCGTATTCAGTATTATTGGACAACTCTACAAAAAAATCTTGCTCATCCCCCACTCTGGATATCACGACATCTGCTTTTACTACTTTAATTGTTATTTTATTAAATGCGTCAGGTGTATTTCCATAATAATTTAAATAATATTCTAAAGACACGACATATTCACCAGGATAAAAATATGTATGGGTAAATTTATACATACTTGCATCATTGGCTTTAATTTCTTTAGAATCCCCATCACCAAAGTTCCAAAAATATTTTCCATAAAATAATTTTTCTCCAGAATACCCAAGGGCATTACTTTGAAATTCAATTGGTATCCCAGCAAGAGCTACACCTTTGACTGTAATGCTAGTTTTTATTTTAGGTTCTTCAATTACTTTAGTTTTTACTTCACTGACAACACTTTGAGTAGAAGAAATTTCGCCATTTAACAATGATGTAGTTGCAGATAC
Organism: bacterium; assembly: GCA_037143815.1. Lineage (GTDB taxonomy): Bacteria > Patescibacteriota > Minisyncoccia > Phycocordibacterales > UBA9973 > UBA9973. The sequence goes on from JBAWYA010000034.1 coordinate 3,446, forward strand.
AGATTCATTTATTTTTCCGGGTGTTGGTGTGGCTCCTATCCAAGATCCAGATATTTTTTGTAAAGAATTACCGTCACCCATAGCTCCCATTCCTGAATTGTAAGTAAATTCATCAACAACATTCAAACTCTCATCTTTTATAGCTAAAGATTCACCATCATTACCCAATGAAAAAGTCGAATCAAAAACAGATCCAGAAAAATTCGGCCAATCAATTTTGAACTTTGCATAATCAGAAACAATAACAGCATAACCATGAGCACTTATATTTTTATCACCTTGAACAATTGTAAGTCCATGATTCGTATTTTTTTCAAAAAATTTAAAAGTCGATAAATCAATTGCTGTGCCAGAATTATTATAAATTTCAATCCATTCTCTACCAGCATCACTGCCATCATTTAAGTTATACATAACCTCATTAATACTAAAACTAGCAAAAGCTAAGTGGCCCAAAGAAAAGAAAAAAGAAATAGCAAAAAGAAAAATAATTTTTTTAGACATATTGTTTGTATATTTTTTTATGATATGATTATAGCATGAAAAAAATAGATTTCTTAGCAATCGGAGATATAGTTATTGATGCATTTATAAGGCTAAAAGATGCTCATGTTCACTGTAAAATAGATTCAGACGCTTGCGAACTTTGTGTACGTTTTGGAGATAAAGTACCTTATGAATCAGTAACAATAGTACCTGCTGTGGGCAACAGTCCGAATGCTTCTGTCTGTGCAGCCCGATTAGGATTGCGTTCTGCTATTATTACTAATATTGGAAATGATAAACACGGAAAAGATTGTTTTGATAGCCTTAAAAAAGATAAAGTCATCATTGACTATATTACAAAAGAAAAAGGTAAAAATACAAACTACCACTATGTTCTTTGGTATGATATCGATCGAACGATTTTAATTAAACATACAAAATTCGAATATAAACTCCCAAAAATTGGAAAAGTGCCTTGGATATATTTAAGTTCTATGGCGGAAGATTCTGTACCTTACCATCAAGAAATAGCAAAATATTTAAAAAATAATCCAGAAACAAAACTCGCATTTCAACCAGGAACTTTTCAAATAAAACTTGGAACTGAAAAATTAAAAGACATATATGCTCGAACAGAGATATTTTTCTGTAATGTTGAAGAGGCTGAGAAAATTTTAGGGATTACAAATAAAGATGTTTTAGTTTTATCAAAAGGTATACAAAATTTAGGACCAAAAATGGTTTCAATAAGTGATGGACCAAATGGAGCTTACCTTTATTTCAACAATGAACTCTGGCATTTGCCAATTTATCCAGATATAGCAGAACCACTCGAACGCACAGGAGCTGGAGATGCATTTTCTTCTACCTTTACTGCAGCACTCGCATTAGGTAAATCACCTCTTGAAGCTTTCACATGGGGACCAATAAACTCTATGTCTGTGGTCCAAGAAATAGGAGCACAAAAAGGACTTCTCTCCCGTGAAAAATTAGAAGAATATTTGAAAAATAAACCGACCGATTATCAATTGAAAAAAATATAACAATATGCCTAGCGAAAATTTAAATAACGTACTTGCTGAAGTAGTATTAGAGAAAAAACAGAAAGCTGATAAAAAAATTGAAGAACTAAAATCAAAAAGAAGTCAAATCTTAAAAGATCTTAGGGGGCTTATTCAAACTCTTGAAAATATAAATCTAGAAGAAGATGGTGATGCTCCCTTGGCTAAAGGGGGAAAAGACGAAATACGTAACAGAGTATTAAAAACAATGTTAGAATTAGAAAAAAAATACAACACAAGCAAAAAATTAATAAAAGAAATGGGAGCTGAATTATCGACCACAAGAGCAAAATCAGAAAGTTTAAAAAATATTTTATCTAAAAAATCCGAAAATAATTAACCTAACTAGTATTATCTTTTTAAGACCTTTTTTATTGCCTCTTTTATAGATTTTTTTCCCATACCATAATGTTCTATGAGTTCATCTGGTGTACCTGATTGACCAAATTTATCTTTCACTCCAACAAATTCTATAGCCACAGGATAATTTTGCGCCAAAACTTCTGCCACAGCTGAACCCATCCCACCTGCTATTTGATGTTCTTCAATTGTCACAATTCTTTTAGTTTCTTTTGCTAATGCCACAATGGCATCTACGTCAATCATTTTTATACTAGATAAATTCATTACTTTAGTTTTTATACCCTCTCCCTCTAATTCTTTTGCAACAATCAGTGCACGGTGCGTCAATCCACCTGTGACTATTATCCCCACTTGCGCCAAACCTACATCAGGCATCCAAAAAATCTCTGCTTTACCTAATGTAAAAGGAGTTTCCTCTGTAGTAATTATGGGTGTCTTTTCACGAGCTAGACGTAAATATGCTGGATTATTGCTTTTTGCTAATGCAAGCGTGGCTTTCTTTGCTTCTATACTATCGCATGGAGAAACAACATCCATATTTGGTATGACACGCATTAAAGCAATATCTTCTAACGCTTGATGTGTACCTCCATCTGGTCCGACAGAAACACCAGAATGAGAACCAACCACAATCACTTTCCTGTCATTATAAGCTATCGTCGTTCTTATCTGTTCCCAATTTCTACCCGGATTAAACATCGCATAAGAAGAACAAAAAGGAATCTTGCCCATCGCAGACATACCAGAAGCCACCGTCACTAAATTTTGTTCTGCAACACCCATTTCAATAAAACGTTCAGGAAATTTTTCTTTAAAAAAATTCATCTGAGTAGATTCTGTTAAATCTGCACAAAGCGCTACAACATTTTTGTCTATTTCTCCAGCTTTGAGCAAACCTTCACCAAAACCTTTTCGAATAGGCGCTTGCTCAACATCATTATTGAAAATTTTAGAATTTAATTTTAAATTTGGATTTAACATAAATTATTTTAAAATCTCAATGCTGAAAGTTCTTCTAATGCCATTTTTGCTTCTTCTTTACTTGGAGGTTTGCCGTGCCATTTATAATTCTTTTCAAATTCACGTACTCCCTTGCCTGGTATAGTATGTGCGATGATTATCGTAGGCTTTTTTGACACCGCTTGTGCCACTTCTACAGCACCATTTAATGATTCAAAATCATGACCTTCGACCTCTATCACATCCCAATTAAAAGATTTCCATTTGAGAGCTAATGGTTCAAGAGGCATTATATTCTCAGTAAAACCATCTATCTGAATATTATTTCTATCGATGACAACAATTAAATTGCCTAATCTATTTTTACCAGCCAGCATTATGGCCTCCCAAGAATTCCCTTCATCAAGTTCACCATCAGATATAAAACAATAGATAAATCTACTCTTGTCTTTAGAATCCATCTTGTCAGCGAGGGCCATACCGACAGCTTGTGAAAGTCCTGAACCTAGTGGCCCAGAAGAATTTTCAACATATGGTAAATATTCTCTATGTGGATGCCCTTGAAGTCTTGAACCAAATTTTCGTAAAGTTTTTAATTCTTCAATTGGAAAATATCCTGCGTGTGCCATCGTCGCGTATAAAACCGGACAGATATGCCCATTACTAAGTATCAACCTATCACGTTCTTCCCAAGATGGATTCTTTGGATCATGTTTTAAAATATGAAAATAAAAAAGTGTAAAAACATCTGCCATCCCTAAAGCTCAAGCAGTATGTCCACTTCCAGCCTCCACGAGCATTTCAATAATACTCTTGCGAATATC
>JBAWYA010000035.1:0-7046 GCA_037143815.1 bacterium
CATCTTCTAAAATTTTGTCTACTTTTGTATTAGTATACATGGCCACATTTGACCCTGGATCTTTTCTTTGTGATGAATGCCAAAAAGCAAAAAGATCGGATTCATGATTTATGGTTTCTCCAAAAAGAAGAGCGTCATATTTGCGTGGGCGGATTACATTTTGTTTTAAGTTTCCAGTTTCAAAAGTTTTTACTTCAACTTTCATACCGATGGTTTGCAACTCTTCTTTTATTAATTGAGCAGTTTTTGAAAGCTCTGGAGTATTACCTGTGGAGATAGAGAATTCCAATTTTACAGTTGTGCTTTTTGTTTTTACTTTTGTAGTTTTTTCTAGGAATCCATCCGCACCTTTTTTCCAACCAGCTTTTAATAAATCATCTTGGATTTTTTTTAATATTTCTTGGCGTGGAGTACTTATATTTATAATTGTCTCTGGATATTTTGTCATATTCGGTGGTATTGGACTATTTATTACAGTTCCATATCCTAAAAGAACCTCTTTAACTATTTTTTCTTTATCTATCGCTTGGTTAATAGCATTAATGATAGTTTTATCAATAAAAAGTTGATTTTGATTTTGATTAAAGAAAAGTCCGAATATTCTTCCTAGAACTGATGATTCGACTTGGAAGCCTTTTGATTTTAAATCTTCAGCATTTATTGGTGTTATGGAACTTATTTGATCTACTTTTTTATCGACAAGAGCCTTAATAAGGTCATCTTCATTTTTGTAAAAATGTAAATTTATATTTTTAATATATGGTTCTCCTAAAATAAATTTTTTAAATGGTACTAATTTGTAATAATCTATTGTTCCTGATGATTGTTTATTTATTGAACTTATCATAAATGGTCCTGAACCGATGGGGTTTGTATTTGCATTATTGAGCTCTATGGGAGTAGTGTTGTTCCACAAATGTGCAGGCATAATACCAAGTGTCGTATTTTCTAAAAATGAGGCATATGGTTGTTTCAGGGTGAATTTAATAGTTTTTTCGTTTATTTTTTCAACATTAACACCATCCCAATATATCTTTTGTGGACTTGCGATGATTCCATCTTTTACTTTATTTATAGTGAATAGAATGTCATCTGCGGTAAGGATCTCACCATCTTGGAAATATAAGTCATCTTTTAGTGTAAAAGTATAGATTAGACCATTTTCTGATTTTTCATATTTTTGAGCTAAGTCTGGAATTAATAAACCATTTTCACTTTTTCTCATGAGTCCGGAATATATGAAAGATATTAAACCTAGGTCGGCTTCTGAGTTAGCAAGTATTGGATTTATAAAACGTGGAACTCCAACAATGCCTATTGACGTAGAACCATCTTTTAAAGGCACATCTACCATAAAAGATTTGTTTATGCTTTCTAGTATTAGTAAGGTACTCAACAAAAGTATAATTAAGAGCCCCCAAAAAACAGTTCGTTCTTTTTTGGAGAAGGAATGAAAAACTAAATTGATTTGTGCTTTTGAGGGTAATTTAAAATTACGCATACGATATTTTATAGAACAAAATCAAAATAATTAGCTATTTGCTTTCATTATCACACTAAGCAAGGCAGTCAAAGCAAAAAGAATTCCACAAATAATGGATAAATAAAAAAGAAATTTTTCGAATCCTCGGCGAGTATGATGAAAACCACCACTATCATTTCCACCAAGAGCACCTCCTACTCCAGCACTAGATTGTTGGAATAAGATAGCTAGAACTAATATTACCGAAAGAATTATCTGCGCATATGGCAGAATTTGTGTTACTAAACTCATATAGCGATTATTACATATAATAGGTCTAAATGCAAACAATTCAATCTGTGCTTTTATTACGAAATACGCACAAAGGAATTTTGTTGTTTGAGTGTATTTTAATCAGAACCAAGATCGTTCCAGATTAAGAGTTTCCATTCATTTTCTTTGAACCAATGGTGGGTGTATGAACAAATAGCCATACCGGCGTTATTTATAGGGTTAAAGTAAGAAAGGTTGTTGTATTGCACAGATGTCAATTTGTCTCCGTATAGCATATAGGAAATGATCATTTTTAAGAAAATCCCATGAGTAACCATGATAATTCTTTTGGCATTTCTTCTACTAATATAAGCTAATAATTTTCTTGCCCTTTTTTTAAGATCAGTGAAATTTTCTTCGTCGGAAATTCGTAAATCATCTACATGATAACTTTTATCTATTCGGTCGATAATTTCTCGAACTATTTTTTCATTACCATTGTGTCCGATTATTTCTGTAGGATTTTTTCTTTCTACTAAAAGTTTAGAATATTTTACTTTCATATTTAGTTCTTTTGCAATAATTTCTGCTGTTTCTTTTGTACGCTCATATGGACTTGCGATGATGATCTGAGGGCGTCCTACATCTTTTGGGAATCTTTTTGCAGTAGCTAAAGCTTGAGCTCTGCCTTTTTCTGTTAGTAAACCATCGGCTCCTTGTCTAATATTTTGAGCATTAAGTATCGTTTCTCCATGTCTTACAAAATAAATTATTTTTGTTCCCATGTTTTTATTTTAACACAGATTTTAATTTTTTATATTATGTTAAGATATTTATGTGAGATATATTCATGTAAAAGTTGAAGCTGGTGTAAAAAAAGAATCTTTAAAACAAAAGTCAGAAGATCATTTTGAAATTTCTGTAAAAGAAAAAGCAGAGAGGAATATGGCAAACACCCGCGTCCTTGAGCTTGTGGCTTTGTATTTCAAAATACCGACAAATAAAGTTCGTATAGTAAATGGGCATCATCATCCGAGTAAGCTTTTAGTAATAGAATAGTTTAGACAGCTTCTACTGGAGCGACATCTGTATGCTCTTTTGGTGGTAGATTTTTATATTTTTTGAATATGAACATAAAAGCAATTAATGAAAATATTCCTGCTAATATGAAAGGTAGGCTAGTTTGTAATACATAAAAGGCTCCACCTATTACTGGGCCCAAGATCATAGACAAAGACATGAAAGAGGCCAGTATGCCCATAGTTTCACCTTGTTCAGTTTTGTTTGATAATCCTATTATCTGGCTATTTATCACTATACGCAAAACAGAGTGCCCTAAAGCGGTGACGATTAATCCGAACAAGAAAGTAAATTTAAAAGGTATAGCCATTACGAAATATCCTAAAGCGAAAGGTAAAAAAAGCCACAATAGTAAAAAAGATTCTTTGAAATATTTGAGCCAGACTTTTGAAATTAAAAATCCTTGATTGAAAGAAACTATCAAACCAACCAAAGCCATCAAGAGGCCAGACGCCACGACACCCCAAGAAAATGTGCTGTCGATATATAAAGCGAAGATGGATTGGTTTAGAGAAATAGCAATACCGAAAAATAGCCAGGCTAGATAAAGTGGTAGTAATTCTTTTTTTGCAAAAACTTTGATTATTGGCGAAAGTGGGTTTAAAGAAATTTTCTTTGTGCTCCTGTTGTCGTGATGGTGTGTTTCTGGTAAAAAGAAATAAGCAAGGATTGTATTTATCGTTGCCATGACACCGACGACGATAAAAGGTAGCCTCATGCTGATGCCAGACAATACTCCGCCCACCAATGGTCCAATAATAAATCCCACACCGAAGACAGCTCCGATGAGGCCGAGATTCTTTGTTCGTTCTTTAGCATCTTTAGAAATATCTATTAGATAATTTTGTGCAGTAGAAATGTTGCCCGCCGCAGAGCCATCTATTATTCCCCCCAAGAACAGCCCAAAAAATGATGCAGAAAAAGCAAAGACAAGCCAGCCGACAGCTGTCGAAGCCAAGCTTATTAGCAAGACTGGTCGGCGCCCTTTTTTATCTGAAATCATTCCCAGTATCGGTGCGCTAAAAAATGCACAAAGTGAGAAAACTGCAAAGAGTAAAGTGATGACAAAATCCGGCACGTGAAATGACTCTACATAAAATGGCAGAACTGGGATTATCAATCCTATTCCCAACACGTCCAAGAATACAGTGGAGACTATCAATATCTTTGGTGAAAAATTAAATTTCTTTAGCATATATCCAATCTAGCATATTTTGTCTTTATAAGACATGGGTTTTAGTGATAGATAAATGGGAAAATTGTGGTAAAATTAGTAAATGGTGAAAAAGAATATAAAAAATAATCTTGTAATTTATCAGGCAAAATCTGGAGCTATTGAACTTCGGGGTGATTTCACCCGAGAGACCATTTGGGCAACACAGGCACAGATTTCTGATGCGTTTGGGGCAGAGCGTTCAGTGGTTACTAAACATATTAGAAATATTTTAAAAAACAAAGAGCTTGATGAAAAATCAGTATGTGCAAAATTTGCACATACTGCCGAAGATGGAAAAACATATCAGGTTCAATTCTATAATCTTGATATTATTTTATCAGTTGGCTACAGAACCAACTCTAAACGAGCTATTGAATTCCGCAAATGGGCAACGAGAACTTTGAGGGAGCACATAACAAAAGGTTACACTCTAAACAAAAAAGTCATTTTCAAAAATTATGGTCAATTTTTGAAAAATGTTTCAGATATTCAGGCCTTACTGCCAACTCATGTAGTTCTTGATCCTAAAACCATTCTCGATCTTGTGAAAGAATATTCCATGACGTGGACAAATCTCGACGCATACGACAAGGACAAGCTTGTAAAAACTGGTGCAACGAAAAAGAAAATAGAACTTGCTGGAAAGGGGTGCAAAAAATATAAACCCAGCTGGATTGACCGCTATCACTCTCCTCATTGCTGAAAGTGATCCAAAACACAAAGACAAAATGGTTGCACTTGTCGTGGAATTGCTAAGGGTAAATAAGAAATAAATATGAAAAAGGTAATTTTTAAAATTAATCTTTTTTCAGGTCCTCGGTTTTCCGGGCCCCTAGCCCCGGCCAGACCATTCTAAAAGATTATTTTCAAAATTGCCCTAATAAATGTATGAAAAATATTTTTTACAAATTCAAAGACAATCTTTTCGAAGTATTTCGTGGGAAAAATATTCTTTGGCATTTTTTGGCCTGTGCCCTAACTTACATTTTAGTTGTGTCAAATTTTGATTGGAAATATTTTTTATTTTTCAACGGCTCGAATACGCAAAAAGTCCTCTTTTCGGCCGCCGTGCTCGGCGGCCTCGTGCCCATAATTTTACCGATAACTTTCTACTTAGTAGGGAAGTCAAAGAAAAGCTCAATACTCACAAACATCGCTTGCGCTGTAGCGCAAGCGGGCATTTTAGGTTGGTTTGTGTCTTCTCTATATAAAGCATTTACCGGCAGAATCGAACCGCCTCTTTTTTCTGGAAGTCTCATTGACATAAGTCGAGATTTTAATTTTGGATTTTTTTATCACGGAATTTTTTGGGGTTGGCCATCATCACATACCGCTGTAGCTTTTGCTATTGCCGTAACTATTTTTGTTTTGTATCCAAAGAATCTAATAGTCCGAATCATTGCCATCTTTTCCGCATTTTATATAGGCATCGGCGTCTCAATGAGCATTCACTGGTTCTCAGACTTCGTAGCCGGAGCCATAATAGGGTCCGTCATAGGTTTCGTAGTAGGTAAGGCATTTCTAAATAGAGCAAAGGTTTTGGCTAATTTGTAGTCAAAACCGTGAAAATATGAGAAAAAATGTAGTTTTTCACGGTTATGTTGACAAAATGGTGAAAATGGCTATACTTATCATATGGCAAAGATATCAAATGTTTATAATAAAATAAGTATTTCAAGAGAGCGTTTTTATAAAGCTTCAACAGGTAAAGATGCGCTTATTAAACTTATCAATGAAGCTGAGATTCCAGAACATGTATATAATTCAAACGCTATCGAAAACAGCACTCTTTCTTTGGAAGAGACAGAAAAAATACTTCTTCAAATTGATTTAGATAGATATATAACCGAACGAGAAATTTTTGAGGCAAAAAATCTTGCACGTGTTACTTCATATATAGAAAAAAGAGCCAAGGAACAGGAACTCACTCTTGATGTAATTTTGACGCTTCATAAAATGTTAATTTCAAATATTCGTGATGACATTGCTGGAAGATTTCGTAAGGAAAATGAATATGTTCGAGTGGGAAGTTATATTGCTCCTAAGCCACAAGAAGTTTTACCAAGGCTTGAAAAGATGTTAGCAGAATATAATGCAAAAAGTCATGAAAATATTATAAAACGAATAGCTAAATTACATTTAGCTTTTGAATACATACATCCGTTTTGTGATGGCAATGGTCGCATTGGTCGTGTGCTTAATAATTATCTATTTATTCGAGAAGGTTTTGTTCCTGTAAATATTAAATTTATTGATCGAAAAAAATACTATGAAGCGTTCAAGGAATTTGAGGAAAAAGGTTCAACTGCTATTATGGAAGAAATTGTTGGAAAATCTTTAACGAATAGTTACCATAAAAGGCTAGCGTATCTTGAAAATAAGAAAATTATGACCCTTGTTGATTACGCAAAAGAAAATAAATTATCACACTCTAATCTTATAAATAAAGCGACTCGGCAAACTATTGAAGCATTTTTAGAAAAGGAAGTTTGGAAGATTGGTGTTGATAGCTAATTATATGACTGAAATTGAGGAAATAAAAAAAGATATACAGGAAATTTCACCTTTTTTTATTTTTCGTTTTCGCCGAGCTTCCAAAGCCATTTCTGAGCGCCATCGTTCCGACCCTTGGTTTTCTTCTCTCTACACTTTCAATATCTTATTTCAAACAATATTGGCTTAAGAATAAATCCCGTTAGAGGCAGGATTCGCTAGAAGCATATCCGCAGGCTCTAATCAGGATTGAGTTTGGGTGCAGAAAGGGGTAGAATTAAAAAGTGAAAATAAAAGATTTACAAAAAGTGGATCTACCTCGTGAGAAACTTGCAAAATATGGTTCTGGAAAATTAAAAGATCATGAACTTTTAGCACTTCTGCTTGGTTCAGGTATTAAAGGTCTGAATGTTCTTGAGTTGTCAAAAAAGATTTTAGAGATAATAAGAAAAATAGGAATTAAAAAAATAACATTGACAGATTTACTTAAGGTGAAAGGTCTTGGGCAGGCAAAAGCTTCAC
>JBAWYA010000036.1:0-6648 GCA_037143815.1 bacterium
GAGGATGGAGTCAAAAACGCTTGGGGGTGGACAAAGAAAATGGGAAACGTAGGAATAGGAATAGCGATATTCCTTGTCCTGCTACTTCTCGGAAGCATCTTGGAAGAACTGCTAGCACCCAACCGCCCAGAAAAGCTGTCTTTAGCATGGAATGCTATCATCATCTTGTTCTCAAGCGGACTAGCTGTCGCATCTGTAACAGGAAATCGTTGGTGGATAGGTATAATATTAACAATTGCATTCTTAGTCTTGACTGTGCAATTGGGATTCCCAACCTACGCCAAAACCTGGCCTGATGAGAAAACGATCAGCACAAACCTTGACCAACACGGGTTTCTGGGAACCGGATGGAAGGCAGTGAGACGGCTCGCTAACGGCCGACCGGTTCCCACGCCACCGCCTCCGACAAACACGGTTGCAGGGTCGACACCGTTGTCAACCACGCCTGCAACACGACAAGTCGTGCAACTGCCTGACCAGGCAACGCCTTGCACAATAGACATCGCAGAGATTCGCGATATCTATACTGACGGGGAAGCAGTGTATGTACTTCCCCCAGGATGGTCACCCGACAAAGCCATCTCATATTCCGGGAAAGGACATCTAGTGATCCAGGGTGGGGATATACATTCTGGAAAATGGAAATTCTGGTCAGCCGACTCAAACAAAATCGTGCTGATCAGAGTTTTTGTGATGAAGTAATTCATTACAGCGCCTAACCAGCGCAAAAAAGGTCAGAAAAATAAACATCGCTTTGGCCAAACAAAATGTTTTGACCAAAGCAAAAGGGCGTCCCGAATGGGACGCCCTTTTTACATTTTTACTAATTATTAGGTGGATAATTTGGTTGCTGATAAGGAGGCAAATCAACTTTTCCCTGTTTTGGATCTATCTGATTATCAATATTCATAGTGCTCAATATTACACCAAGAATAACCCAAACACCCATCATTATAGTAAGTCCAACAATACCCCAAAGCATATGTTTCTTGCTGGTAGTTCTCTTTTCTTCATTCTCTTGATTCATAAAGAACTCCAACATACCATAAAGAAAATACACCAAAGCTAAAGCAAAAAGAAACAATATAAGTGGATTTATAATTTGCTGATTTACATTCTTTAAAAAAGAATCAAAACTTGCATATGCTACTTTTGTTGAAAATAAATCCATATTTAGATATTAATAAGGCGTAGTTGGTAAGTTGATAACTCTAGTAGATGTATCAACACCAAAAGTGTTGACCAAAATTCCAACAAGTCCCCACACAGCCACTATAACAGCTAAACCAATAATACCATAAATTATCTTATCTCTTCCTGCCTTCTTTGCTTCTTCATCACCAGCAATTACAAAAGAAATAATCCCCCAAACAAAGTAAACCACCCCTAATGCCAAAAGAATAGGAACAACTAAATTTATGAGATCACCTATTTTACATATGATGTATTGTAAAGTTCCAGATTGAGCGTTAACAGCAGAACATTTAACAGTTACACCTGTTGCTTGTTGTGCAAACGTAACAACTGGAGCCAAACCCATCAAAACAACACCAGATAAAACAATTAATTTATTTTTCATAATACTTTCCGCTAAAGCGGACATAACTAATAATCTCGCGACCTTAAAATAATAATAATATACTTACAATTATATAACTAATACAAAACAAAAGCAAAACTATGGCTTCACTTGTGGAACAACATATTCAATACCAAAAGTATTACCCAATATAGCCACCAAACCCCAAATAGAAACCATTACTGCTAAAGCAATAATACCCCAAAGCATCAACTGTTTGCCTTTCTCCCTTTTTGATTCTTCATCGCTATTTATAACATATTGCACAACACCCCAAACAAACATAGCGATAGCTAAAGCAAAGATAAGTGGAATTACTGACTTGCTTATAATGCAAGTGAGGTAAATTAAAAGATCTTGAAACTTTGGATTATCAGGCAACAAACAACCGATCATGTTTGTATTAGAAGAGGCCATAGTAATAGCTGAAGAAACAGAAGGCGCAATTGAAACAAAAGACATTACAGCAAAAAACAAAAAATATTTTATTTTATTTAATTTAATCATAATGCTGATACTGTAGTTGATATAAGTTGTGCGATAGCCCACGACCCCAAGAGTATCGCCGCGCCGATCAAAGTGTATAGTAAAGCATCTTTGGCTTTGGTTAATTTTTCTGAATTACCTTGCGCTGACACAAATAGAAAACCACAATAAATAATGGCTAAGGCAAGGACTGGTATACCAGCCCGTATTACTCCCTCCAAGATAGTCTTTATTAAAGTATTTATATCATTTGTTTGTATGGGATTACAAATTTTACCAGACCCCTCACATGGAATTATTGTAACTTGTGCAAAAGAAACAACTGGAATAATAACTAAAAAAGCTACCAATACTATTTTATATAAATTTTTCTTAATGAATTTCATAGTTTAATTATACATCATATTAAAAACCAATCCAATCCCCTTGATAACCTAAAATGTTTAATACCGTCCTAACGATAAGCCAAGAAGCAACTGCAATAACAAGCCCCAAAACTGCATTTGTAAAAACCTTTTTTGCCATTCCCCTCTTTTCAGTATTACCTCCAGATATTACAAGTTCAAAACCAGCATAAAAGAACATTATTGCAGAAATAGGCACAGCTAATTTGAAAAGAATAAATTTAATAACAGTATTTATAAGATCCATAAAAGCATTAAAATCACAAGGTTTTGCATATGTAGTAACACTTACAGATTTACCGTCCACTATAGATGTAGTTATGGTGGGTACATTATCACAAGCAACCAGACCTGCTGCGAAAGAAAATGCAGGCGCAATGAGTATTGAAAATATAAATATAGAAATTGAAAATTTAATTATCTTATTATTCATAGTATTATCTTAACAATAAAAGACTAAGCTTGCTACTAGCATCGGATATCGCATTTTCAAGAGTCATACTATTTGAAAGCACACCATCGATCATGTTGCGGAAAATATTGTCTGTGTCATTGGTGGATGGGTCGATCCAGCTTCTCGCAAAAAGTGCAGAATCATAAACAGTTGGAGAATATCCATCTGCTGGTTTAATTTTTAATAAATCTCGACGAGCTGGTGCAGTACTCGTGGCAATAGCAAACTTGGAAGCAAAATTCCCTGCAGACATAAGACCAGCCGCCGTGAAAGCTGTACTCAAATTCTTTGAAGAAGAAAGAAGCGCCAACCCAGTGACATGAGCACCAGTTAATTTGAAAGTGGAACCTTTAACTTGTGGGAGTGACACTATCGCTAGATCTTGATTTGGATTTCTATTCACCAAGAAACCAAGCTCGCTAGCAAATCCTAAATACAAGGCAAGATCTTCTTTTGAAAAAGCATCATTGGAATTTGGGAATAATTTGTTCCAAGAATAGACATCTTGGTTTGGATCGGCAAAATTAATGTAGAATTTTAAAATTGAAACAAGATTGGATTTGGTATTTGAAGAATTTAAAACAGAACTAAAAGTCCCTCCTTTTTCAGTCACAATACTACTGCCTGCTTGCATAAAAAGAGTGGATATAATGTCTTTAGCATTGGTAACGTTCGAAAAATGTCCCAAAGCAATAGTACTTTTTATAATTTTATTAGAATCATCTTTTTGGGTAAGTTTGGGAACAAGACTGACTACATCGTCCCAAAATAAAGGAGGAGAAACAATGGCATTAGCATCTAAAATACTCCTATTGTAATACATCATAAGAGGATCAATGGAAAGTGGAAAAGCTAAAATACCATTTTGTGTTAAAAACACTTCTCCAGCACTAGCAAAATCACTCCTAAATGAAGAAAGTGAATAGCTTGCAAATGGAATAGGAAAAATTTTATTTGCATAGTGAAATGCTAAATTATCAGGCAATAAAAACATATCAGGCCCTGTGCCACCCGCCAATGCTTCTAGTAAATCTTGGTCAAAACTGCCTGCATCTTTTTGAACATATTTTACAATGAAAGCTTTATTAGTATTATTAAATTCTTCTAAAAGTGGCACCATTGTGGAAGCTTTTGTTGTCCCCCATAAAACAACAGTACCTAAATTGCCAGATGAATTATCTTTTCCGATTTTAATGGCACCAGAAAAAACCAAAAGACCAAAAATAGCTAGAGCAATAAATACAATTATAATTATAAGTTGAAAATTCTTCATTTCTTAATTAATATCATACCATAATGATGCTCACCTGCGTTAATGTCTCGTTCTAAAATAAAACCTTTTCTCTCAAACATCTCGTAAGCTTTGTTTTTAGGAACAATATTTTTTGCATTCATAATTGATGCCTCTCTCCAATCGATCAACAATAGCCTCCCGCCCTTTTTTAAAATCCTTTTTATTTCATCAATAAATCTTTCTTTATCCATAACTTGAAAAAGAATATTCGAAGCTATTACCGCATCTACTATATTATCTCCTATATTCGTCCCTCCAAGCTTTGATATATCACCCCAAAGAATTTCCACATTACCAAGATGGGCTTCTTTTACTTTATTTTTTATTGTTGCCAAAAAATCTTTGACTATCTCTACTGCATATACTTTCCCCCTTGATGCTATTTTACCAGCAGCAACAGAATAAAAACCAGTTCCCGCGCCCAAATCAGCCACAATGTCACCTTCTTTTAATCCAAAAGCTTTTAAATTTTTTATTGGGTCTGTAAACATAGCTATATTGTAACACTAAATACAAGCAAGCGAGGCAATACCGTCACCGGCATGAAGACGCATTATCGTCACACCTTGTGTCTGCCTGCCAAAAGAAGAAATATCTTTCAGAGCTGTCCTAATAACTTGACCTTTTTTTGACATTGCAATCAACTCTTCTTCCTCACCTGTCAAAACTTTTGCAACAATTAATGAACCAGTTTTCGGAGTGACTTTCGCAGTCTTTACTCCAGAACCTCCACGTTTTTGAACTTTATATTCTTTTAAGTCAGTCTTTTTACCGAAACCATTAGCACTCATGGTCAAGAAAAATCCTTTCTCACCCGTCTTTTCTTGATTCTTTATTACATCAACACCAATAACTGAATCATTCTTGCTTAATTTTATTCCACGCACACCTCCAGCCGTCCTACCCATCTCTCTAATATCAGATTCTTTAAATCTAATAGACTGACCGAGGGCTGTAGCGATCATAACTTCATCTTTTTTCTCTGTAACAAGAGCTGAGATAAGCTGATCATCTTTATCGAGACGAATAGCAATGATTCCACTTCGACGTACATCTTTGAAACTTTCAGAAG
Organism: bacterium; assembly: GCA_037143815.1. Classification (GTDB taxonomy): domain Bacteria; phylum Patescibacteriota; class Minisyncoccia; order Phycocordibacterales; family UBA9973; genus UBA9973. The sequence continues at coordinate 5,290 of JBAWYA010000036.1, forward strand.
ACATTTTCTTTGTTGTGCCATTTTTTGTAACTAACATCAATGACGTCGGAGATTTATCAATATCTTTCGGCATTGCTAAAATAGAAGTAATCTTTTCTTCTCCACCAAGAGAAAGGAAATTCATAATAGATTTACCACGTGTGGCTCGGCGAGCTTCTGGAATATCATACATTTTCATTTGATACACTTTACCTAAATTAGAAAAGAAAAGCAGATTGCTATGCGTAGAACCAGAAACAAGCATAGTAACAAAATCTTCTTCTTTTGTTTCTAGATCAATCACCCCAACTCCACCGCGTTTTTGTGCGCGATACTCAGAAGGATCGGTGCATTTTACATATCCACCAGCAGTCAACACAAGCATTGTTTCTTTTTCTGGAACAAGATCTTCATCAGAAATTTCTTTTACTCCACCTTTAACTATTCTTGTTCGTCTCTCATCGCTGTACTTTGCGCGGATTTCCACTAATTCATCCACAATAATTTTTAACACCCTTTTTGGACTTGCGAGAATATCTTTCATTTCTTTTATAAAGTTTTGCTTTTCTTCAAGTTCATCTTCTACTGCTTTCCTCTCTAGACCAGCAAGTTTGGCTAATTTCATTTCCAAAATAGCTATTGCCTGTAAATCAGAAAATTTAAATTCTTTTATTAAATTAAATTTTGCAACTTGAGAATTTTTAGAACCACGGATAATAGTTATCACACGATCTATCTTGTCTAAAGCCTTTTTAAGACCAAGCAATATGTGTTCACGCTCTTCGGCACGACGTAAATCATAAGCTGATCTTCTTTTAACTACTTCCCTTCGGTGTAAAATAAATTGCTCTAATATTGATTTTAAAGAAAGAGTCTGAGGCACGCCATCCACCAAAGCCACAATATTAAAATTAAAATTTGATTCAAGTTGAGTATTCTTGTAAATATAATTCAAAACTTTTTCAGGATGCGCGCTGGGCTTCAAGTCAATGACAACCCTAATATCTTTTGTTGATTCGTCACGAAGTCCTTTAATACCATCAAGCTTTTTCTCTTGTACTAATTCAGCTATAGCCATTATTAAATTAGACTTATTTACTCGAAAAGGAATAGAAGTAATTATTATTGAAAAATTACCATCTTTTTGTTCAATTATCTCGGCTTCACCACGACAAACTACTCCACCACGTCCACCAGAATAAGCATGGAGCATATCTTTATATCCGTAAGCTATTCCTCCCGTTGGAAAATCTGGACCTTTTATGAATTGCATTAAATCCTCAGTCGTTGCATCTTCATTTTCAATTAAATGTTTCGTAGCATCTAATACTTCACTTAAATTGTGTGGGGGGATATTTGTCGCCATACCCACAGCAATAC
>JBAWYA010000037.1:0-6601 GCA_037143815.1 bacterium
GTGCCACATCATTTGTTTTGGAAATAGGTGCGAGTTTGGTACAATACAGGCACCAGAAACAAAAGTAGCATTTATCTATTTTTTCTGTTATAAATTAAGTTGTATGGAGATATTGGTGTAGTAGTAGCACAGCAGCTTGTGGAGCTGTTAGCGAGAGTGCAATCCTCTCATATCTCCCATTTCATTTTTTATCACTGAGAGTATTATGCTTGTCGTCGTATGTAGGTTCTCCTTCTAAGTGAGTCCCCATATGATCTAATTTTTTTTCTAGTTTATTTAATGTATTTTGTAGATTTTTAATTTGAGATTCTTCTGTTTCTATTTCGCCTTCTTCTTTTTCAGCCATTTTTTTCTCACCAACAAGCCCAGAAATAATAAGTCTTTTTCCAATAAATTCAGAAACAAATATTCCTGTTGAAACTAGAATGATAGTACCTATTACAAAAGATATACCACTAGCCATATTTATATCATCTGCCATGTGCCATATGCCACGCCAAAACAATACTATTCCTATACCTCCGATAAGTGCATATAGAAAAGGGTAATTGCTTAACCTTCTTCGCACTTGCTCTTCTAACTTATCAATAGACTTTCTGATTTTTTTTATCATTTTTGTATTATAATATAATTTATGTTACTAAAGCAAAATATATGGAATAATGAAAATCTTATAAAAGTATTAGAGAATGATGGTGTGGTAGTTATGCCGACGGATACTTTATACGGTATTGTTGGAAAAGCGCAGAATATTAATGTGGTGAATCGTATTTATGAAATAAGAAAACGCGCACCAAATAAACCCTGCATAGTACTTATTTCTGATATCAGTGAACTTAGTAAATTTTCTATAAATATTTCTAAAGAACAAAAAGATTTACTTGAGCAGTGCTGGTTCTTCGACTTTGTCCAGGATTTCCAACCTCAGCCTGTGAGTATTATTTTAGATTGCCCAGATGATTCTTTAGAATATTTACATCGTGGCACAAAGACTCTGGCTTTTCGTGTGCCTGCTCAACAAGAGCTTCGAAATTTACTTACAAAAACAGGTCCGCTCATTGCACCTTCGGCAAATTTAGAAGGTTTGCCTCCAGCTGTTGATATTTCTGAAGCAAGAAAATATTTTGGAGACTCGATAAGTTTATATATAGACGGAGGAATGATAAAAGGAAAACCATCAAAGGTTATTAGGTTACATAAAGATGGTTCTGTTGATGTTTTGAGATTTTAGTATAAGAACTTAATAAGTGTATACTATAGGGGTATATAGTTCGTTGAAATTTTCGTGGGTCGCCATGGTTTTTAGTCTGTAAAATAAGGTTTTATGCATTAAAAACTGTGGCGACACTCCGTGTTGCCCTTTGTTTGTGATAAAAATAATTTAAAGAAAGCGAAACATTATGCACGGATACTTTTGGGACGTGTCACGGTTAAGAGAAGAAATGGCGAAATTTGCTGGGGGGCAATTCTTGATGGAGACAAAAGTTGGGCTGGTCTTCAGGGGAGAGATAAGAGACTGGGTGATTCCCGATGTGAATAAGAAAAAAATCCTAGTCTACTTCAATTGGTTGTGTGAACCACGTTTTGGTGTAGACAAGTTTTTCACACCAAAACCTAAATGGATTTTATTTAATCCCCCATTAGGTTTTCAGTTCCTAAATGTAGAATTCACCTGTTATTATTTTCAACGTAAGAAATTAGGCAGGGAGGAAAGAATAAAAATGTGGACGCCACAAGGTGAGATTTGTCGGTTTTTTCAAAAGGCCGATCCGTCAAACCTTAAGCAGCAGGGTGATGAACTTTTGCCTTGTTATAAACCTTCCAAATTTGATTCAGATCCTGAAGAGTAGTAAAACTTGTGGGTGGCTTGTAATTTAACCCTCAAAAAAGCTCTGCTTAACGCCATTTTTATGGATATGCAGGCTTTTTCGTTTTTGTTAGTTATTTTGCTATACTGATAGAGTTTTAAATAAATATGAAAATTCACGAAAACTATAATTTATCAAAGTTAAACACTTTTGGCATATCTGCCAAGGCCAAGTTTTTTGTTGAGGTAAAAAATGAAGAAGAACTAAAAGAACTTTTTGATAATCAAGAATTTTCTAATATTTCTAAATTATTTTTGGGTAGTGGTAGTAATATTTTATTTTCAAAAGATTTTGATGGTTTGGTTATTTTAAATAAATTAAAAGGTATAGAAATTATAAAAGATGATAATGAATATGTTTTTGTAAAATCTATGGGTGGGGAGATCTGGCATGACTTTGTTTTGTTTACTGTAGAACACAATCTATGGGGTATTGAGAATTTATCACTTATTCCAGGTACAGTCGGCGCAGCACCAGTGCAAAATATAGGGGCATATGGGGTGGAAATTAAAGATGCCTTAGAAAGTGTTGAAGTTTTTGATACTAGTACTGGAGAAAAGAAAATTCTTAGTAAAGAAGAATGTAAATTTGGTTATAGAGAAAGTGTTTTCAAGAATGAATTTAAAGACAGGTATTTTATTACAGCTGTTATTTTTAAATTAAATAAAACAAAAAATGAAAAGGCAAACTATAAAGCACTGCAAGAGTATCTGGAAAATAATTCCATAATAGTCAACAGTCCAAAGGATATAAGTAATATAGTTTCTACCATACGCAAGAGTAAAGTCCCAGATCCAGCAGTGATACCAAATGCAGGCAGTTTTTTTAAAAATGTTTTTGTGTCGGAAGAACGAATGAGAGAGCTTTTAACAGTTCATCCAGAAATGCCATATCTTGAAGAAGAAACATTACCTCAATCCTTTCCTGAAATAAAATTAGAAAAAATGAAAATTCCAGCTGGATGGCTCATCGAACAATGCGGATGGAAGGGTGAGAAGATTGGAAACGTTGGTGTTTATGACAAACAAGCATTGATTTTAGTAAATTATGGTAAAGCTTCTGGTGGGGAAATATTAAATCTAGCAAACAGTATCATTAAAGACGTAAAAGATAAATTTGGCCTTGAACTTGTGCCTGAGGTCAATTTGATTTGAGGGTACAATTGCAAAAAACAGCAGTTTGGTTTAATATATAGGTATGAATATGTTGACCATTCCTAAAAATTTTATATTAAACGATGATTTAGTGATTATTCCTCGCAAACAATACGAGAATTTTCTTGACATCGGCAGACAATGGGAAAAAAGATTATTTGAAGAAGTAGATACAGACGAAGCAATAACTATTTATAAAAAAGAAAAAAAACAAGGCAAGTTAAAAATATTGAAATCTCTTTCAAGTTTGAGATAAAAATATGATTATTCATCTGACTTCTAAATTTAGAAAGGCATATAAAAAGATGCCAAAAATGATAAAGATGAAAGCTGAAGAAAAGGAAAAGATTTTTCGAGAAAATCCTTTTGATTCAAGACTTGATACACATAAACTTCATGGAAAATATAGAGAATACTGGGCATTTACTATTGTTGGGCAATATAGAATTATGTTGGCTTTTTCAGGAAAAGAATTCATTGATTTTATCAACATAGGTACCCACGAGATTTATAAATCAAATTTGATTTGAGGGTATTTAGGTGTATAATGTTTCTATGAAAAAAATACAAAATGGTGCGGCATTTGTTTTTATTGCTTCCGTAGTTATTTTAACAGTTATTTCTATATGTGGTGTTTGGAAAGTGTTTGATGTTGACGTAATTACCAAGTCGATACAGACTTTTGGTTTACTTTCTGTGGTTGCTGTTATTGTTATGATTGCCGGTAAGTTTGTGGATTCCCGTGATCAATTAACGGTTTCTTCTACTGGTGCTGTCGAAGACGTACCGTTTTCTAACCTAGCTTTTACTACTATCAGAAAGATTACACTAGCAGTTTTGATTGCATCTGTTTCCATCTTGGCGCTTCTCGGTGTATTGGCTATTTGGGATGTTTTATCTGGTGAAGTATTGAATAAGTCTATATCTAGCATAATAGTTGTAGCTTTTGCCACCCTTATTGTTATTATGACTTGTTTACAAAGAGAACAATTGTTTAAAAATAACAAAACTTCTCTCGGTAAGGTTATTCTTTATATCATTCTAGCGCTTATAGGTTTGCCATTTGTTGTCGGCATATTTCAGGCCTTGTTCCATAATTATTAAAAATTGAATTAATTGAAAAAATGTGTTTAAAATTTATAAATAATAAGCGAATAATTCTATGGAAATACCAAATCAATATATAAAAAATCTGTACAAAGCCTTACTTGCGTTTTTGATTATCATCTCTTTGTTTTTTGTTGTAAGATTGTTAACTGAATTCCGATCTTATGGAATGATGGGTAGCAATGGAGCTAATACTATTACTCTCTCAGGACATGGAGAAATGAATGCTGTTCCAGACATTGCAAATATTGATTTTTCAATCAGCAAGACAGCAAAGACAGTAAAAGAAGCTCAAGATGGTGTAGCAGTGATAGAGGCAAAAGCGTTAGATTTTTTAAAGACAAAAAATGTTGCTGATAAAGATATAAAGACATCAAATGCATCTTTTTATCCAAAATATGATTATGTTCGTATAGCATGTCCGCAAGACGCCACGACTGGTTCTATGATGGCTTACGATTGTGGTAATAAGCAAGTTCTTACCGGCTATGAAGCAAGTGAGAGTATCGCTGTAAAAGTTCGCAAAACAGATGATGCTGGCGCTATTATGCAAGGTCTTGGTACGACAGGTGTTTCTAATTTAAGTGGTCCAAACTTTGCAATAGATAAAGAAGACAGTTTAAAAGCTAAAGCTAGAAAAGAAGCTATTGATGACGCTAGAACAAAAGCAGAAGTTTTGGCAAAAGATTTAGGTGTTAGGTTGGGTAGAATTTCAAATTTTAGTGAATCTGGTGGTGGTTATCCGATTATGTATGCAAATTCAGCTATAATGAAAGATGTTTCAGTTGCAACATCTGCTCCAGCAGTAATACCAAAGGGCGAGAATACGATTAGTTCCGATGTGACAATAACTTATGAGATAAGGTAAACTTTATTTTTTCTGTTATAAATAAAGTATTAAAAATTAATGTAAAATATTATGAATCAAAATGAAGGTTTTTTTAAAAAAATAGGACAGAAGGTAACAGTTGGAGTGGCTTTAGCTGGGGCTCTTGTTGGTGGAAAAATGCAAGGGGCGGAAAATATTACTAATACTCCTGATAGCTCTCCAAAAATAGCAGAAAAATTCACAAAGTCAGTTGAGCAGATATCTGGTTCTGCTTCTTGGGCGGTAAATATTGTAGAAAAAGCTAAGACATTAGCTAAAGAAGTTAAAAGTAAAGAAGATGCAATGGAATTTGTAAATAATGCATTTGGTGCGTTTGCTAAAAGATACCAAAATCCAGACAACACAAAAGGTGATTTAACTAGAAAAGTTGATGGAAATAGAAAGCTTACAGAATGGGACAGGGAAGGTTCTATGGCGGATTTTCATGCTATATCTACGCAGGCGGAAGAATTATCTAAAATTTTTACAGAAACTACTAAAGGGCAAGGAATTAATTCGATAAATATTAAAAATGAAGTTGAGTTTTTGAAGGGTGTAGTAGTAAGTTGCAATAACAAGATTAATAGTTCAAAGGGTGAAACACAAAGAAACAAATTTAATTTTGAATAAAAATTTTTGGTTAACCACCCCTCAAATGCTTAATCGCATGTGAGGGGTTATCCCCATTTTTTCTTTTTCTGGAGGGGTAATATGTTAAAATATATATGTTTCCAAATAAAAAATGTTTAAGAAATTTTACAAAGTAAAACTTTTTTCTTTTAGGTTTTTTGTTATTCTTTTTGCATGTCTTTTTATCTCTATCAATTCTGTTTCTGCATTCAACCTTTCTTCAATTTCTCCTTCAAATCTAGCAAAAGATTTCTTAAATACTTTCTCTAACTATTACGACAGTTACACTTCTGAACTTTCTAGTATATTGTATTCAAAATCAATTCCATCAGAAGTAAGTGTGGTACAAGCAATTAAAGTTCCAGTTCAACCTAAACCTGTTGTCTATGTTACACCTCAGCCGACAACTCCTCCTAATAAACCTCTCCTTTCAGGAGAGGGTAAGGGTGAGGTTTCTGAATCTAATCTTGCATCTACTCTTAAAAATTTACTTTCCAAACAAGAATATATTGATCTATTGCGTGGACCACAAGGAGTAGCGGGTCCAAAAGGTGATTCTGGGCAATCGATATATTACCCTTCGAATTCCTCAGGGCAAGCACCATCTATTCAACCCGCTTACATCGGAGTCATTCAACCCAATCCATCTGCAAACTTCTCTGGTGCTACATTATTTTCTGCTACAAATTTATCCTCAAATCAATTCACAACAAGTACAGCACATATCACAGATATAACTGTCTCTGGGAGTTCAATCCTCAAAGGAGCTGTAAATATAGGAGGAGCTTTGAATGTAACTGGAAATTCTACTTTAACTGGAGATCTAGCTATTACTGGAACTCTTGTTAATCCTATTGTCACTCCAGCTGAATCATGGATTGGACCATCTTCCATAGCAGGTGTTTATTTTACTGCAGGTAATGTCGGCATAGGCACCACAACTCCCACCTCACTATTATCCGTAGGAAGCACAA
>JBAWYA010000038.1:0-6548 GCA_037143815.1 bacterium
TCGGTTTTAGGATAATGGTTATCCATTTCCTTGTAGGTGGGTTGGAACATCTCTAAAGCCACGACCTTCAAGTCGCGCTGTTCCATGCGCTTAATAATTTCGCCAATGAGGCCCTTGCGGACGCCATCGGGCTTAATCATTACGTACGTGAGTTCTTCCTTCGGGTGTTGCATATTAAAGGCACTTTACAAGAAAAAGCCTTATTTCGCAAGGCCGACGCCATTGGTCGGCCCCCCGACTTTTTACGTCGGGGCTTACGCCGTCAAAACTTCAGCACCATCTTTTGTTATTAAAATAGTATCTAGCTTTTCCAACAACGATGCATATGTTTTACTATTATCTTTATCGACAAAATAATTAAACTTTTTGTTATAAGCTATACTACCATCAGTATTATCAATATTTGTAGGATTTACAGTTAAATTAAAATAAACTCCATAAGATGGTTTCCAATCTATCATTGATACCCCTGAATTCAATTTCCCAGACATGGTTGATTGTTGCGCCTCAACAATTTTTAAAGCAATATCACTGGCTAAATTTTTGATATCTACCTTCGCTTGAAATTGTCCATAATTAAAAATAACAATAGAACTCATCACAGCAAAGATAGATAAGACAACAATCAATTCTACATAAGTCATTCCAGCATTTAGCTTATAGCTTTTAGCTTTTAGATTTTTAGATTTTAAATTGTTTGAATAAAAAATCATTTTGAAAAAATTAAATTAAAAACCAAAAAGATTTAACCCAAAAAGAAATGTCAAAAATACACCAAGAACCAAAAATGGAGCAAAAGGAATTTCACTTTTCATCCCCATATTACTTATTATATTACTTTTTGCTATTTTTGACGAGCTTAAACGAGAAATAACAATAAGGCCAATCCCCACTATGGCACCAGACCAAAAAGCCACAACCAAAGAAGAAAGCGCGCTCACAAGACCCAACAACCAACCAATACCAATAGCTAATTTTGCATCTCCAAAACCCATCCATCTACCGGAAGACACCAACCAAAGCAAAGCAAAAGGTAAAGCTATAAGTATGCCAGATAGGAATTCTAAAATTGAGGGAATGCGTGTATAAAAATCAGGAACATCAGAAAAGCCATTACTATGAAAGAAAAACAAGCCGACAAATGCAAAAGCTCCAAAAACAAAAGCAAGTTTGTCAGGAATTATTTTATGTTTCAAATCATAGACAGCTATAACCATTAAAACAGAAAACATAAATGCATAATAAACATAAGTAATAGCAAATATAAAAATATCCTTTTCTACTAAAATAGAAAACTTTAAAAACAACAAAGCAAAAAAGATCCCAGTCACAAGCTCAACGAGAGGATACTGAATGGAAATTTTTGTTTTACACTTGCGACATCTACCTCTCAAGCCAAGAAAACTAAAAAGCGGTATTAATTCAAACCAAGAAAGTTTATTAAGGCAAGACATACATCCACTCCTACCACCGAGAGATTTATTTGTATTAAGCCGAAAAATAACCACATTTAAGAAACTTCCAATGATGAGCCCAAAAATAGAAAATAAAACTAAAAGCAGTATATTCATTGCCTAAGTATAACATAAAAATTAGAAATTATAGTTTTTACCTATACTAAAAAATCCTTGCAGGTCTAAGGTGTACATGCATAATCATTGATTACTAGATTATCAATTTCTTGTTTTGATTTATTTGTACTATCCACACACCACATTTTAATATTACCAGTAGCACTTCCAAATAAAGGAACCTCTGCTGCCCAAGCATTTGCGCTATGATTACATGTTGCAGTAGTAGGACTTCCAGCAGAACCAGGATTTATAGAGATACTAGCAAGACCACCGAGTTTGGCTGCAGAAAGAACTTGATTATATATGGACTTTGTACCATCAGTAGTAGTTCCATTATCACATACACCAGAGTAAGAATTTGAATTATTAGAATAGTACAATTCTGCTTGTGCCCTAGCATTATTCAAGGTTGTTTTAATAGCAACATCATTGCCCCTTGTTCTCGCAGTGTTTAGAGATGCCAAAACAACTGACGCCAAGATACCAATGATAGCGACAACGACCAACAATTCTATTAACGTAAACCCGCCTGAAATTTTTTTAAAAAAATTTTGGTGGGTAAAACCTTTCGAATCCCTCAAGATAAACACTTTTTTTGAATTCTTCATCTCTTTATAAAAAACAAAAATTAATAATATGACCTTTCTATATTATATCACATCTTTTTTAAAAGAAATACACATCCCCAGCTAAAACTTAGAGTTATACCTCAAAACAAAAAACCACCTTTTGGGTGATTTTTTGTTTGTAATCTTAATAAAAAAACTATTATGGACAAACTGTAAAGGCACTACTCAATGTCATCGTATCCACTAGTTTTGCAGCTCCTGCATAATCAACACAGAAATAATCAGTACCAGATGAAGCACTAACCAAATTTGTTCCCTTCATCTGAGCTCCTGCTGCCCAAGCATCACCTGCAGCATTAACATACAAATACGCTGGACTACCAGAAGCTACTGCAGTAGCTGCTATTGCTGCTTTCATTTGTGTATCTGAAACAAGAGATACTGCTGTACAACCTGTAGCACCACCTGCGGCAGTATATGAACAAGAACTACCAAGAGTAACAGCACCATAAGTATTATTAGTAGCAGAATCATAATAAATTGCAGCTTGTGCACGTGTATTTGCTAAGTTTGCCTTTATAGCAGCATCAGCACCCTTTGTTCTCGCAGTGTTTAGAGATGCCAAAACAACTGACGCCAAGATACCAATGATAGCGACAACGACCAACAATTCTATTAACGTAAACCCGCCTGAAATTTTTTTAAAAAAATTTTGGTGGGTAAAACCTTTCGAATCCCTCAAGATAAACACTTTTTTTGAATTCTTCATCTCTTTATAAAAAACAAAAATTAATAATATGACCTTTCTATATTATATCACATCTTTTTTAAAAGAAATACACATCCCCAGCTAAAACTTAGAGTTATACCTCAAAACAAAAAACCACCTTTTGGGTGATTTTTTGTTTGTAATCTTAATAAAAAAACTATTATGGACAAACTGTAAAGGCACTACTCAATGTCATCGTATCCACTAGTTTTGCAGCTCCTGCATAATCAACACAGAAATAATCAGTACCAGATGAAGCACTAACCAAATTTGTTCCCTTCATCTGAGCTCCTGCTGCCCAAGCATCACCTGCAGCATTAACATACAAATACGCTGGACTACCAGAAGCTACTGCAGTAGCTGCTATTGCTGCTTTCATTTGTGTATCTGAAACAAGAGATACTGCTGTACAACCTGTAGCACCACCTGCGGCAGTATATGAACAAGAACTACCAAGAGTAACAGCACCATAAGTATTATTAGTAGCAGAATCATAATAAATTGCAGCTTGTGCACGTGTATTTGCTAAGTTTGCCTTTATAGCAGCATCAGCACCCTTTGTTCTCGCAGTGTTTAGAGATGCCAAAACAACTGACGCCAAGATACCGATGATAGCAACAACGACCAACAATTCTATTAACGTAAAACCTTTTTTTAAATTCTTCATAATTTTTCCCGCCCAAGGCGGATCAGCCTAGGGCTGAAATTAAAACTAATAATTAATAATGTTCGACTTAATTTTTAATACGCTCATTATAGCATATTTATTTATATATATATGCAAATAAGTTATCCCCAGGTTCCCCTCTTGAGGGGTGGCTCGCTTCTGCGAGACGGGGTGGATGCATTTTTGTCCACCTCCCCCGTATTAGCGGGTACTCCTCAAGAGGAGAATAATTCTAGCTAATTCCTCCTGCCATATTGTATATAGGTCCTAAAATAGAAACCAAAAGTATACCCACTCCCAGACCAAGCACAACTATCATCACTGGTTCTATCAATCCTACCAATGTATCAACAGCATCATCCACCTCTCTTCTGTAAAAATCAGTCAAGGTTTTCAAAATATTTCCTAGTGATCCTGTTTCTTCACCGACTTGCACCATTTGTATCAAAATACGAGGCACTTCTGTGTGGTATTTGGAAAATGCACTAGAAAGGGTAAGACCTGACTTTACTCCATCTGCAACTTCTTTTAAAATATTACTATAGACACGACTACCGACGACTTCAGCTGTGATATCTATTGCTCTAATGATAGGGACACCAGAACTAAGCATCGTATTCAAATTGTCTGTTATTCTGGAAAGGTAAAGTTTCTTGTATAGATTACCCACAGCTGGAAGAGAAATTTTTATTGAATCAAGATATTCTTTACCTTTTTGTGTAACTGATAATCTCCAAATCCAAACACCAAGCAAAACAAAAAAAATCAAAACAAAAAAACCATAATTAATAAATAAACTAGAAATTGTGATAATTACCTTTGTGAAAAATGGCACTGCCTGACCAGAATCTTGAATAATCGAAGCAAGTTTTGGAATAACTATCACAAACATAAGAATCATAACCACAAAGAATGTGATAACGACAAAGACAGGATAAATGAGAGCATTTCTAGTTTTAGAAGTGAGAGAATACTGACGATCTAAATAGTCTGCTAAATATGAAAATGTCTGATTGAGCTTTCCGGTCTCCTCGCCCACTTTGACCATATTCACATAAAAATTAGAAAACACATCTGGATGTTTAGCTAATGCGCCAGATATAGAAAATCCCGCTTGAAGATCATCAGAAATCATATTGAGCTTCTTGGCTAAGAGTTGATTGTCCACGTTACTTGCCAACATAGTAAAAGACTTCAATGCAGAAACTTGCGCATCAAATAATGTTGCAATCTGCCTAGAAAGAATCACAACATCTTTATTTTTAACTTTTTCAAAAAAAGAAAAAGATAAAAGGGATTTGTGTTCTCCTTCTTCTTTAATAGAAATAATCACAAAACCTCTCCTTTGGAGCCCACTTATCGCCATATCACGAGTGGGTGCATCAATCTCCCCATCTCTATTTACTCCTCCTTCATCTATTGCTTTGTATTTGAATAACATATTTTTTTATAACATACGCTCTAAACCCTTTGGATTAAGAGAGTATTGATAAGCATTTTCTATAGTAATCTCTCCAGTACGCACGAGCTCCATAAGTGAATGGTTTAAATCTATCATTCCGGATTCGGTACCAGTCTCTATAACCACGTCTATCTCGTGTGTACGTTTCTCACGAATTAAATTTGAAACAGCGTTATTATTTAAAAGAAGTTCATAAGCAGGGATAAGACCGCCAGTAACTCTAGGAATAAGTCTCTGAGAAAAAATACCTAAAAGTGAAGAAGCGAGCTGTGATCGAATCTGGTCTTGTTGATTACCAGGAAAAGAATCAATAATTCTGTCTATGGTCTGAGAAGCGTTATTTGTGTGTAAAGTTGAAAGCACAAGGTGTCCAGTCTCAGCAGCAGTCACTGCTGTCGCTATAGTCTCTGGTGTACGCATCTCCCCTATCATAATCACATTTACATCTTCACGAAATACTGATTTGAGGGCTATGTGAAAATCATGAGTATCAATACCGACTTCACGTTGATTGATTATAGATTTGTTTGGAATATACACATTCTCAATCGGATCTTCAATCGTTATGATATTACGCGCTTGTTCATTATTGATTAAATCCACCATTGCAGAAAGAGTGGTTGACTTACCTTGTCCGACAGGACCAACTACAAGAAAGAAACCTTGTTTCTTGCGAGCAATATCTGAAATAATAGAAGGTAAATGTAATTCACCTAAAGTTTTCACCTTTGGCACCAACCTAAAAACCATATTAACTAAACCTTTCTGGAAGAAAGCATTACCGCGCAATCGTGCTTCGCCACGAAAATCATAAGAGAAATCAGCCTCTTGTTCTTCAACAAATCTCTCCATCTTAATTTTATTCAATATCTCACCCAAAATTCCAACTATATCTTCATTGGTAAAAACTGGATGCTTTACAAGAAATATCAACTCTCCAGACACACGAATAACAGGTACGCGTCCAGCACCCAAATGTAAATCTGATCCACTTTCGCGGATAACAGTCAAAATGAGTTCCTCAAGTTTATTTTTGTAATCCATAACTTTAATTAAAGTTAAATTAAATTTTATTTAGTAACAAGATTCACCAAACCTAAAACAAAAATCATAACTTACTTAAACTTTCTTATCTAAAATATCTATAACCTGATTGATAACCTCTAATGGGGTAGAGTTTGCTTTTACAATATAACCTGCGACTCCGAGTTTTTTACCACGATCAATATCTGATTGTTGGCTTTTGTTTGATAAAATAATTCTCACACAATCAACACATATCTGATCCTCATTCACTTTAGTTAACAATTCAAAACCGTCCATTTCTGGCATGATTATATCCACCAACATCACATCAGGCTTAAGCCCACCTTTAAATTTATCTAAGGCTTGCAACCCATTACCTGCTGTAAAGACATCAAAATTATTCTGATTAAATTTGAGTGCATACATATCCAAAAGAAAATTATCATCATCAACTATTAAAATTTTTCTTTTTATTCCTTCC
>JBAWYA010000039.1:0-6538 GCA_037143815.1 bacterium
GCAGGTAAATGGCTTTTTGGTTGTTAAATTCCATATCAATACTCCTTTTCTTTTACGCGGCGGTAAGCAGCTATCCATAATAATACTATTACAGCCAAAAGCGACAATCCCGCAATGAAATTGGCAGTGCCGATGTGATTCCAACGGTTCATGCCATCCATAAAAGGCAGGAAGAAAACCTCGGTGGCACTTCCAAAGGCAAAACTGCCCGTATGCCCGAAAAACAAAGCGGCAATATTGGTGGTCAGCCAGAAGTAAACCAGAAAGATCAGGGCTGAGAACAAAAACCCGAATCGCTTGAAAAATATGGAACCGACAGCAAAAATGGTCCCTATGGTAAATATCAGCTTTATGTAACTGAAAAAGTAAACGGGATTGCCATACACAAACTCACCCCCTGCATCTGTAGCTAAGGTGGAAAGCGAAAAAGGCCTGAGATATTCGGGAGCCACAAAATTGGCTCCGAAAGCATGGTATAGTTGTGACTGATGGTGGCTTGGTGATAAGTACTGGAGTATATTATCTCAAGAATGATAGTGGAAAATTCAAAGCAACTTTTTTATCGACGGATAAAACAGGTTTTTCTTTTTTAAAAATAGGAGATCCTGTTGATGGTAAAAGTAAAGTAGCTTTCGCTGTGCCAGTTTTTGGTGATTTGAATAAGATGAAAATAGGGCAAAAGATTTTAATATTAGGTAGCACTATATCTTCTTTTATATTTGATGGAGATAAAGATATCAAGACGAATATCACAAAATCAAATGTTGGAGCTGTCGTACTCGATCTTGACGGTAATGTTTTGGGTATGGCTCTATCTCTTGAAGCTAAATCTTTTGTTGCAATTAATACTATCACTGATGCTCTCAAACTTTTCCTAAATCCAGCAACTACCTTGCCTGCAACTCCCATACTTGCACCAGGTTCTGTTACCATTACACCATAAAAGAAAGTTTCTATAACTTGACGCGTATTATATATGGGTTACTATATGTTAACCTTCACTCAATAAATTATAAACAAGCAACTTGTTTATCTTGATAATTTATTGATATAATTCAAATATGCCACCATTAAATAAATTTACAACTAAATCAAAAGATGCCATTAAGAAAGCTCACGAACTCGCAATCGAGCGGGGAGTTAATCATGTTTCTTCTCTTCACTTATTGGCTGCACTTCTCTTGCAAGATGAGAGTATGGTCAACTCTATTTTAGATAAATTGGAAATTGATACGATGCTTTTGACTGATTCCGTTTTGGAATTAATTGAATTACCTGAGAGTCGTACTACTATTTCTCCATCGTACCAGATTTATTTGAATACAGATTTGGCGCAAGTGATAGAACAATCAGCAAAATTGGCAGAATCAATGAAAGATGATTTTGTCTCGACTGAGCATCTTTTTATTGCAATACTAGAAGTCACCTCTGAAGCACGTGAAGCTTTGGCGCGATTTAGAATTCACAAAGATTCTGTTATGAAAGTTGTAGAAGAATTGCGTAGTCAAAATATTACTGATGTTACTGAACCAAAGAAATTTAAATTACTTATAAAATACACTCGTAACTTAACCAAGCTTGCGAAAGAAGATAAATTAGATCCAGTGATTGGCCGAGATAGTGAAATAATGCGTATAATGCAAATACTTTCTCGTCGAACCAAGAATAATCCTATTTTGATTGGTGAGGCTGGTACTGGGAAAACTGCTGTAGTTGAAGGGCTTGCTCAAATGATTACAAAAAATAATGTTCCTGAATCTTTAAAAGAAAAAGAACTTGTTTCTCTTGATTTAGGATTACTTGTTGCTGGTACAAAATATCGCGGAGAGTTTGAAGAAAGGTTGAAAGGTATAATGAGAGAGATTGAACGATCAGATGGTAAAGTTATTTTATTTATTGATGAGATTCATACGATTGTCGGTGCTGGCGGAGCTGAGGGCACCATGGATGCTTCAAATATGTTGAAGCCTGCTCTTTCTCGTGGTGAACTACGAGCTATCGGTGCGACGACATTACGAGAGTATCAAAAACATATTGAAAAAGATCCTGCACTTGCACGACGTTTTCAACCTGTATATATTGATGAACCAAGTATTGAAGATGCTATTGCGATATTGCGTGGATTAAAAGAAAAATATGAACTTTTTCATGGTGTACGTATTACTGATGATGCGATAATTTCTGCAGTCAATCTTTCTGCTCGTTATATTACTAACAGATTTTTGCCAGATAAAGCAGTTGATTTAATAGATGAAGCTTCTTCTTCTCTTAAAATAATGTTGGAAAATAAACCACCAGTTTTAGAGGACGCGCACAGAAAGATAATGCGTTTAGAAATTGAAAAAGAGGCTCTTAAAAAAGAAATTGCTAGTTTGAGTTTGGGTGGAGAAAAAGATAAAGAAGAAAAAGAGAAAGCTAAAGAAAAAAATATTGAAATAAAAAATAGACTAAAAGAAGTAGATAATGAAATAGGTAATTTACATGAGAAAACTAAAGAGCTTGAATTGAAATGGCAAAATGAAAAAACAATTGTTGTTGAAATCCGCGCAATTAAAAAAGATCTCGAGAGTCTACGTTTAGAGGCTGAAGATGCAGAAGTGAAATCAGATTTATCTCGTGCAGCTGAAATACGTTATGGCAAAATACCAGCATTAAAAAAAGAATTAGAGGTAAAACTTTCTAGATTAAAAAAATTACAAAAATCACGCAGAATATTGAAAGAAGAAATTACCACTGAAGATATTGCGGAAGTTGTTGCTAGATGGACAGGCATACCGCTTACAAAAATGCTTGAGGAAGAACGCATGAAGCTTGAGAAAATGGAAATAGAATTAAGCACGAAAGTTGTGGGTCAAGATGATGCTATCAAGCGTGTAGCGGATGTCATAAGACGCAGTCGTGCTGGTATTGGTGATCCAAATAGGCCTATCGGTTCGTTTATCTTTTTAGGTCCGACCGGAGTGGGTAAGACTGAACTCACTAAGGCTCTAAGCACTTTTATGTTTAATGATGATCGTGCGATTATTCGTGTGGATATGTCTGAATATATGGAAAAGCATTCAATGTCAAAGTTGATTGGTTCTCCTCCTGGATATGTTGGTTATGATGAAGCTGGCCAATTGACTGAAGCTGTGCGTCATCGACCTTATGCTGTGATACTTTTTGACGAAATTGAGAAAGCTCATCCTGAAATTTTTAACGTGCTTCTTTCTGTTATTGATGAAGGTAGGTTGACTGATGGTAAAGGTAGAGTTGTGAATTTCAAAAATACTATCATTATTTTGACTAGTAACATTGGCTCGCAATTTGTTGAGAAAATGGAATCAATAGGATTTTCTAATAATTCCAAGAATCAAGATTATGGCAATATGAAGGAAAAAGTTATGGAAGCTTTGAAGGACAATTTCCGTCCAGAATTTTTGAATCGCTTGGATGAGATTATTGTTTTTGATGTCTTATCAGAAGTGGCTATTTCTAAAATAGTTGATTTGAGAATAAAAGTAGTGAAAGATCGTTTACTTGGTAAAGGTATTAATCTTGAAATTAATAAAGAAGCTTTGTCTTATTTAGCAAAGGAGGGTTATAATCCGCATTATGGGGCTAGACCACTCAATCGTTTGATACAAAATAAAATCCTTAATCCTGTTGCATCACATATTATTTCAAATGGAGTGAAAAAAGGGGATACTGTATTCGTCTCTGTTAAGGGGGCGGAATTGCTGATTGAGACTAAAAAAGGTAATGTCACAAGACAGGCAGGCAAAATAAAAAGTTCAATTAACATAGAACAGAAATCTGCGGTGTAGAAAATTTGTGTTATTTTTTGTACTTATAATAAAACTATGAAAAAAGAGATTAAAAAAACAACTGAAAAATACTTAACTGAAAAAACCTTTGGTTTGTCTTATTATAAAAGAATTTCTAGCTTAGATGTGCGAGTGGAAAAGCTTGAAATAAAATAAAATCAAATCAAATATTCTCCATAATCGCGGGAAGTTTTTTGTTTTTTGGATTGACGACAAAAACTTTCGTAGCAACCGGCGATATTGTATTTGATAGTCTGAATATAGTATAATACCGGCATGGATCAAGAATTGGTCAAAAAACTTAATAATTATTTTCAAAATCGCGAAGATGTTTCGTTTGCGTATCTTTTTGGTTCCGTTGTTTCTGGTAATACTCATTCTGAATCTGATGTTGATATTGGGATATATTTTGTTCCAAAAACAAATGAATTGGAATATGAATCTATTATGGAATACGAAAATGAAGACAAAATTTGGCTTGACTTGGAAAAAATTATTGGTAAAAGAACAGATATGGTTGTTTTAAACAGAGCACCATCTACTCTTGCGTATTCTGTCTTGCAAAATGGGAAAAAAATATTTGTTAAAGATGAAGATTTACTATCTAGGTTTTATCTTTCCATAAGTTTGCTGGCTGAAGATTTTAGAGACTTTGTTTCCGATTATATTAAAATTGAAGAAAGGTCAAATTCCTTAAATGAAATTGATAGAAATCGGCTGGGGAAGATGGTTAATTTTTTAGAGAAAGAAATGAAAGAATTTGATAAATTCAGAAAAATTGATCAGCCCATATACATTAGTGATTCGGATGTTAGACGCAGTATGGAAAGATGGGTGGAAAACATAGTTAATTCAAGCATTGATATGGCTAAAATAATTTTAGCATCAGAAAAAAAACAAATTCCGGAGACCTATCGTCTGATTATTGAAAATCTCGGAACAGTAAAAGATTTTGATCAGTCTGTTGCCACTTCTTTATCCGCTTTTTCAAAAATGAGAAACCTGCTGGCTCATGAGTATTTGGATATTCGTTTTGTGCAAATCAAGAAGTTTACAAAGGAGTCTGAGGAGTTTTATAAATATCTGATTGATTTTATTAAAAAATTTATAGCTTTAGTATAATTAATACCAAATATCTTTGTGGATTTAAAATATGATATAATAAATTCATAAACATGGACAAGGTGCTTACACAAATCCATAACAATTTAGAGTCAATCAGAAGAATTACTCAGGACAAAAATCCTATGGAATTTTGGTCTGCTCGTGATTTGATGCCTATGCTTGGTTATGTAAAATGGCAAAAATTTTTAGAAGCAATAGAAAGAGCAAAAGGAGCTTGCAAAACAAGTAATGAATCTATAAATAACCACTTTTTACCGGCGCCGGTAAAAAGCTCCGGAGGACGTCCAAAAGAGGATATTTTTCTCACTCGCTACGCATGTTATCTCATAGCCCAAAACGGCGACTCTCGCAAACCGCAAATTGCGCTTGCTCAAACATATTTCGCAACCCAAACTAGAAAACAAGAATTATTGGAGCAAAGAGAATACGAAAGCAAAAGACTTGAAGCTAGAGCAAAATTAAAAGATACTGAAAATAAAATTGAATCGACTGTGTATCAGAGAGGCATCCGATTGCAAATAGAATTTGCTACATTCAAAAACAAACATATTGAGGCTCTATATGGCGGAATCTCCGTTGCACAATTAAAGAAAGTTAGAAATATTCCATCTGGCAGATCACTGGCTGATTTTGATACTCATGTAGAACTGAAAGCCAAAGATTTTGCGCTTGCAATGACAGACCATAATATAAAAGACAAAAATATTCGGGGCAAAGAAGCGATGAATAACGAGGTGGTCAAAAACAGCAAAGCTACTCGACAAACACTTCTTTCTCGTGGTATTCGTCCGGAAAATTTAAAACCAGAAGAAGATTTGAAACAGATTGAGACTCGTAGAAAAAAGGAACAAAATGAATTGCAGAATGGGGATAATCAAAAGCTGATTCGATAAATTTCATACTACAATAATTATATGAAAAATACTTTTTCAAAAACAAAATCAAAAGCGGCTGGGGGGGGGGCTTAGAGGTCTGAATTTTTTTGATTCTTTAAAATTTTGTAGTTTATTTTCCCGCCCAAGGCGGGTCAGCCTCGGGATGATTATCTTCTTAATTCTCGCGGGAAGTTTTTTGTTTTTCGCGCACTCCGCCAGTGCGGCGACGTATTATGTTAGGGCAGATGGAACTGCAACCAAAGCAAATGCCATTGGACCTGATACAAGTACCACAACTACGATGTCAATGGTAGCGTTTAATGCAGCAACATTTAGTACCGGAGATACTATATACTTTAGTGATAAGGGTGGAAATTACAGTACAGGTATGGTAGTCCCGTCTTCGGGTGCAAGTACTTCTAGTGTAATTACATATTCAAATGCTCCAGGAGAAAGTCCTGTGATTGTAACAAGTCCAGGTGGCGCTGGTATTACTATTGGCACCGGCAAGTCCAATGTTATTGTAACTGGTTTTACCGCTGGCCAGGCCGCTACTGGAAATGGTAATGGAGTAATAATTGCTTCTACGACAAATATAACACTTTCTTATATAACTGTACCACTATCTCATTACGGTATAAATATTCAAGGTGTTTCTCCGGACACGATTATCCTCGATCATATAACTGTTGTGAATGAAGACTATGGTTACGACTTATATGATTTTGCAAC
>JBAWYA010000040.1:0-6510 GCA_037143815.1 bacterium
ATCCTGATGTGATTAGTGATAATAAAACTGTCGTGGCTGAGTGTGGGCATACAGGAAATCCAGAAAAAATGCTTGCCTATTTTAGGCAAGGCAACATAAAAGAATGTATTCAGGTTCCCTATCCCTCATATGAAGATAAAGAAATTAAGGGATATCTATTTAAAGCTGGTAAAGAACTTAAGAAGTTTTTAATTTTTATTGAGAAAGAAAAACGTGCTGAGTTGAAAAATATATTTTTAAAAAGATGAAATTGTAGGGAAAAATATCTACTTACATGAGCTAGAAAGCCCACACCCTGCTTGTTCTGCTTCTTCTTTTGTCGTGAAATAGATTCTATTTTCTTGTTTAATAGTTTTACCAGCTGAGCAACTTATAGAATAATATTTAGTCCCCCTATTTGATGCAAAGAAAGTTTTACTATTTGAATTTAAAATTATTTTAGGTGTATTTGTGTCTGCACTTGAAAGGTTTTGTGAATAAATAGCATTTGTATTTAGATCTTCTCCTTGTGATAAGTCTCCCTTTGGATATTGTATTTTTATGCCTGCTGAATCATTACTTTTTGATAATCTACCTAATTCAAATGAGCCTAAACCTACCAAAATAACGATAATAACTATCATAATATCTTTCCCCTTTTCGCTTTCGATAAATTGCTTGATTTTTTTCATAGAATCGTTTATACTCTAATTGTTCTTAATTATATCATTAAAATCATATGGCACATAGAAAAGCCGGCGGAACGGCAAAAAATTTAAGAGATTCGAATCCACAATACTTAGGTATCAAGCTTTATGATGGTGAAAAGGCTCAACCTGGAGCTATTATCGTTCGTCAACGTGGTACGACAGTCATGGCTGGTAATAACGTTGGACTCGGTAAAGACCATACTATCTTTGCTCTAAAAGACGGTACAGTTAAGTTTGGTACTAGACGCAAAACATCTTTTAACGGTAAGACTGTAGTCAAAAAAGTAGTAAACATAAATTAAATTTTCTCTACAATAACTTTAAACGAGGACTTTTTGCCTTTTATCGAAATTGGGATTTCATGCTCCCCTATTTCTTTTATTGGTTTTTCTAGAATAATGAATTCTTCACCGATATCTGCATTCTGTTGTTTTTTCATTGCCTCAATAATTTCTTTCTTATGAATAGCAGAAAATAAATGTCCCAATTCATTTGTTTTACCTTTTATTGTCACAATTTTACCTTTTATTGATTCCAAATTTTTATTCAATAGACTTTCTTGTACTTCCCTCTCGATTGCTATTTCTTTTTTTGTCATTTCAAGCTCTGCTATTGCTTTCGGAGTGGCAGTTATAGCTAATTTTCTAGGTAACAAAAAATTCATAGCATAACCATCATTTACTTCTTTTGTATCATATTTCTTTCCTACTCTTGGCACATCATGTAAAAATATTACTCGCATATTATTTTTTTTATTATTTTAATAATATCTCGACTGCTTTTTCTAATTGTCTATCTTTTTTTTCTGTTATATCTTTTGCAGTTAATTCTACTTTAGAGTCTGGGGTTAATCCTTTTTCGGATATAGAAGTGCCATTAGGTGTTAGCCATTTTGCTATTGTGATCTTTAAAAGAGTATCCGGAGTAACTTTTATCGCTTCTTGCACAGAACCCTTGCCAAAACTCTGACTTCCTACTAATTTTGCTCGTCCATTGTCTTGCATTGCGCCAGCAACAATTTCAGATGCTGAAGCAGATCCACCATCAATCAAAATAACAAATTTTAGATTATCATTAAATATATTATAACCCTTACTTCGCATTACATCTTTTTTATTATTACCATAGTCTTCTGTGACGACAATTTTACCACTTGGCAAGAACCAACTTGATATATCTATAGCTGAATCTAAATATCCACCTGGATTTCCTCTCAAATCCAGTAATAACTTATCAGTTTTTGATTCAACAAATTGTTTCATTGCATCACGAAAAAGGTTTGCTGAATTTGCAGAAAAATTATAAAGTTTTATAACAAAAATGCCATCTGGTCTTAATTCTGTATCAAGAGTGGGTATATTTATTACATCTCTTACAATTTTTATTTCTATTGGATCTTTATTTCCTTCACGAAAAATAGTGAGTATAACCGTTGTTCCTTTTTCTCCTCGCATTAGTTTGATTGCTTCTTCGATATTTAGACCTGCGGTAACAGTTTTATCGATCTTAAGAATTTTATCACCGGGCTTTATATTTGCTTTATATGCTGGAGTATCTTTTAGTGGAGCAATGACTGTGAGTATTTTGTCTTTCATGCCAACTTCTATGCCGATTCCTGTAAAATTACCAGCTATCTCTTCTTCAAAAGATTTTGCCTGATCAGGATTAAAAAATATACTATATGGGTCATTTAAAGAGCCTACAAGTCCAGAAATGGCTCCATAAACCCTATCTTGGTCGGTTGTTTTGCTAGCATTTGGGTATTTTTCATTAACAGTATTCCAAACTTTCCAAAAAGGTGAGAAATCTGCATTTGTTGTAACTGATGTTTCTTTGTTGGTAAGTCGGATTTTGTCTATAGGGGGACGATTATAATTGTCTACATAAATACCCAAAAAAAAAGCACCAAAAATAGCTAAGGCGATTATCGTATTTTTGGTGATATTTGAAAGTTTTTGCATTTTTTTTATTTAGCTTTAGATTTATGTTTTCGAATTATTGGGTGTCTGTTTTTTCTTCATTAGAAGATTGATTCTCAGAGAAATTTTCAAAGGTCTCCTTTTTAACTTCTTTTGTTGTATATTCTCTATAAAATATAAAACTTATGAATATCAATACAAGTCCAGATAGGGACGTAAGATTATCTTTCCACGAATAATAAAAACCCAACTGTGGCAATATTGCCAACCAAATACCTAAAATTAAAAGTATATATGCTTTTCGCATAGGTGTATTATATCAAAAAAAGGTAAACAATGCAAAATTGTATCACAGATCTTAATATGTTATTTTATTTTTACGTTTAAAGAGTATTTAACATCTTGGTCCTCTGCAAGAATCATTAATGAGTACTTACCGGCTTCGACAGGAATAACAGCAGAAGAACCTTTTATATTATAAGCTATATTTGGCATATAATCTGGATCTCTTTGAACTTTTTCAAATTCACTTCCGGTTAACAATAAAACTGCAGCACCATAATCAGTACTTACATTGACATATATATTATAATGCTTCTCAAAATCAAACTTTTGAGCAATATATGTACCTTTAGGTACAATTTCATTTGTAGTATCTACTATTGTTTCTGGAGAAATAAGAGAGTTGTTTATATCGGGATTACGAATAAGATAAACCAATCCACCTACTAAACCAAAAAATATTAGAACTAGTATGATTAAAAAAATTATTATTGATTTGGGAAATATAGTTTTTTTCATATATTTATTATATTTTATAATCCGTAACGGGAATTATTTTTCCCGAGAACGGTAGTTTTTACAATATCAGTAATTTTATTAGCATCGGCAAGTGAAAGCCCTTGAATAAGGATACCAGCAAAACCTACTATTTGACGGCCATTACGAGTAGGTACTGTTTGTTGTTGGGCAGCATTTTCAATAACAACCTTTGCAAGTCCAAATAATCTTTCTATGACACTTTGTTTAACTGTCACATCCTGAATTGAAGAATAAGGCATATGTTTTTCTGACATACTGATCACTCCTTCGCGATAATATATATGTTCTGGGGTAAAGTTAAAAGCATAATTACTTTTCCATATATAAAGAGTTATTGTACGAACTATCATTGTTAGAACACTAAGCGCAAGCCATCCTAAAACAAAATATATCCAATAATCTGCAAACGAAATATCTTTTGCTCTTCCAAAAAAAATAAAAATTATAAATGCTGGAAGTACAAAAGAACCAATGAGTCTGCTAATTAAAGTAACCATAGTCCATTTATCAGTAAGTGGATATGTATTATTTGATATGTCTTCATTGAGAGTAATTGTCGATGTATTTGGTTGTGGTGTTTGTGTTTGTTCGAGGATTTTTGAAGGAATTTTCCCTGTGCCTGATACTTTGTCTAAAAGAATTTTTTTTAATCCTTCAGCAGATGCTTGATTTACTCCATCAATGTGTGCTTCTATCCCTGATGTTGCTGTAGCACTCGCGATATGAACATCATAAAGACCCATTATGCGATCAAGAATATCTTGGTCTACATATACATCTTGAATTTTTTGCCATTGAACATGTATTTCTGTAGGGGCAAATACTCCTTTTTTGATTGTAATAAAATTTTCTCCTGCATCGTAATAGTAACGTTTAATATAAACTTTTACATACCAAGCATAAGGTAATATAAGTATTAAATATAAAATAAGAC
Source organism: bacterium (assembly GCA_037143815.1). GTDB lineage: Bacteria > Patescibacteriota > Minisyncoccia > Phycocordibacterales > UBA9973 > UBA9973. The sequence goes on from JBAWYA010000040.1 coordinate 4,365, forward strand.
TACTAACTATGATAATGAGTAATAATATTCCAAGATTGGTTGTTTGAGTACCAGATGTAAAAAAGAAAAATGGACCTATAATACCTAAAAATATTAATGGAAGAAATATGAAACCTATAATTTTAGGTACCATTTTTTTCCAAAATTTTCTTGGACTCAAGGGAAACTGTTGCTGTAATACACTTTGTGGGTTCATATGTTTTTTATATTATTTTTAATAAACAAAATTATATCATTTCAATTACGAAATGTCCAAGACTTTTTACTGAAAGTATTCTGGGGTATTTGTGGACATCCAGTCAAAGAGTTCACGAATTACAGTAGATGCATTGACGCTATTTGTTGTCGGGCCGGCTTCCATCATGATGGTAAAGGCGTATTTTGGATTTTCGTATGGGAAAAATCCTATAACCCAAGAGTTTACTTTGTTTTTTGCGACTCCAAGTTGAGCTGTACCAGTTTTTACTGCAACTTTTACATATGGTACATTGAGTGAAGTGGCTGTACCGTCTGTGACAGCTTGCCTCATTCCTTTTTGTATTGTGTTAAAATATTCTTTTTTAAAATCTATTGTTGAAAATTGATTTTCTTTTTCTGTGTCATTTAGTAATAAGTGTGGAGTTAAAAGTTTTCCATCATTTGCAATAGATGAAACTGCTCTGACCATTTCCATTGGAGTAACTTGGAATCCATATTGTCCGATAGCTGTATGGTATGTGTCTCCGATGCGCCAAGCGTCCCCTTTAAAATTTAGAGCTTTCCATTCTGGACTTGGTATTGTACCTTTTGTTTCATCTGGTAAATCGATTCCAGTTTTATCTCCAAAACCGAAAAGTTTTGCATATTTTTCAATATTTGCTATACCAAGCCCTTTTTGATCTTCAAAACCTCCCCCAATTTCGTAAAAATACACGTCAGAAGATACAGCCAAAGCTCCTGCCATGTCTGTCCAACCATTTACTCTCCAGTCTTTAAAAACGGTTTTTTGGTCTGGAAAATAAGGATTTGGTATTGATATAGAACCAGTTGAAAGTATCTTTTTATATGGATCAATGACGCCTTCCGCTAAAGCACCTAAGCCTAAAAAAGGTTTTACTATAGAACCCGGAGTGTAGAGTCCAGAGATAATTTTATCTATAAAAGGTTTTCTCTTATCACTCAAATAGTTATTAATTTTATTTTTGTCTTTACCTAAAGAAAGAATTTCTGAATTATATTCAGGAAAACTTGTAGAAGTTATAATTTCTCCATTTCGAACATCCATCATTACTCCTGCTCCGCCAGAGAAGCCGTTATTTTCTGATAAACTTTTTATAAGGTTAAATAATTCTGTTTGAATTTTTGAATCGATACTTGTTTTTAAATCACTTCCCTGTTTGGGAGCATTTATAACATTCTCTGAATGTATGACTCCGCGCGCATTTGTTTCAATTATTTTAGATCCATTTTCACCTTTTATGATATTGTTATATTCTTTTTCAAGTCCATCGATACCCTTAAATTCATCTTGCCAATAATTTCCTTTTGAATCTTTTGTGGGATAGCTCACATAACCCAAGATGTGTGAAAATCCTGGTGTCATATAAGAGCGTGTGTACAATGCAGATGGGTCATTTATACCATCTTCTATCTTTTTATTCCAAGCTAGCTCGTTGCCATTTCTGTCGTAAATTATTCCTCTTTCGGTAAAAATATTAACTTTTTCTAAAATATTTTCTTCACTTCTTTCTCTATACATACTCCCTTTTTGTATTTGAAGATATATTAAACGAGTTCCAAATGTAAGTATTATTATTACAAAAAAAATTCCTAGAAAATCAAGAGTCCTCTTAGGAATTGGTTTTTCTATTCTACCTTCAAATTGCTGACGATCAAAATTCTGTAAGTTTTTTGAATCAAGAAAAATTTCATCAGGATCTAGAAAAATATTTTTCCTTTTTTTTCGCCAGTTGAGTAATTTTATCAATTTTTGTGGGAGCATTTTTTTTATTTTGAATTTAATCTTAATCGTTTTTTAAATAGTTCTAAGATTATAAATGAAATGAGTGCTAATATAAATGAGATAAAGACAATGTTAAAAAATCTTATTTCTGGTGTTCCTTAAAGGAAATCTGATAATAAAAATAAAAAAACAGCTTCTAGAAAA